>UQNA01000004.1 GCA_900542195.1 uncultured Sutterella sp.
CGGGCGAGCTCGGGACTTCCACCCTATAGAATGCACTCATGCCGAGCACACAAAAAGAGAGAGCTTCGAGCCCTCCCTTTTAGTAAAGATCCTTATGGAACTTTTTATTACTTAGCTGCTTGGGCTGCTGCTTGACCTGCAATTCGTCCGAAAACGATGATATCGGTGTAAGCATTACCGCCTAAACGGTTAGTACCGTGAGTAACACCTGTAACTTCACCGGCTGCCCAAAGACCAGGGATGACTTTACCGTCAGCTGTCAAAGCCTGGGCCTTTTCATTGATTCTGATTCCGCCCATTGTGTGGTGAGTAGAAGGAACTGCCTTGATAACGTAGTACTTACCTTGGCTCATATCCATCAGACCGCTTCTGTGATTGAAGTCCTTATCATTGCCTTTGCCTGTCATGGTATTGACTCTGTCAATTGTCTTAACAAGCTGGTCGTACGGCATCTTTGTAAAGTCAGCGATGCACTTCAAATCTTCGCAAGTCTTCATGATGCCTTGTTTTGTAAAGGCTTCGTATTCGTTAGTGTGGGTCTTAACAGTATTGGAAATCTTACCGATATTGTCATTCCAGAGAACCCAGCAATAGCCTCCCGGCTGTTTCAAGATAGCATGAGAAAGAACGTCACGGCGGTCAAGTTCTTCAACGAAGCGCTTAGCGTCCTGATTCAGCATCAAAGCACCGTCAAAGCGTGCATCAGCGATCAATTCAATCACACCGGAAATCGGGTCGCAAATAGGATAGGTTTGGATATATCCCATGTTGACCAACTGTGCACCGGCTTTTTCAGCCATATAAAGAGCTTCTCCTGTTGATCCGGGAGCATCCGTCGTCTTGAAGCGTTCATCAATCTTCGGATTGTATTTCTTAACCATTTGGGCATTAGCACCGAAGCCGCCGGTGGCTAAGACAACACCGCCCTTAGCATTAAATGTGTATTCCTGACCGTTCATCTCAGCCTTAACGCCGACAACTCGGCCTTCTGCGTTTTTGATGAGGTCAACCATCTTCATATTGGTAATTACAGGAATGCCAAGTTCTTCTGCCTTGTGCATGAACTTAGAAATAAATTCCGTTCCTGTGTGGCCTTCAGGAATCAATGCACGTTTGCGGCTGTGTCCGCCGAAGAAGAAAAGATTATCAGGCTCGAAATTAACTCCGATGTAGTCCTTACACCACTTAGCAGCATCAAGAGCATTATGTGTCATGACGTTGATAACCTTCATATCACCCTTCTGATCGCCGCCTTTGAAGGTATCTTGAGCATGAAGCTCAGGAGAGTCATCGTTGATACCGAGTTTTGGCTGGACCCAGTTCTTAGCCACGTTCATTTCAGCACCGGAAATAAGGGAGTTTCCACCGACAGCCGGCATTTTTTCCAAAAGAACTACGTTGGCGCCTGCGTTCTTAGCAGTAATAGCGGCAGAAAAACCTGCACCGCCTGCACCGACTACCACAACGTCGTAGTTATTAACTTTAGGCAATGCCTTTTCTACTTTCTTGATAGCTTTCTTATCACCTTTAGACAACTTAATACCAGCATTCTTAGCGGCATCTTCAACGGCCTGCTTCAAACCTTTAGAAGAGAAAGTGGCCCCGGAAATATCATCTAAATCAGTGGAGTTAGAAGCGATGATGTCAGAGCGAAGGTCTTTGTAAACCTTCTGAGCAAGAACCGGGTTTTCCTTTTCTTTTAAAACCTTAATGTCTTGGATTTTGCCGTTATTAAAGGTGACGGCAACGGTAACGTCTCCATGTTTACCTACGCCTGTTCCTTCAGTTGTGACCGGGGCGGCAAAAGCTTGGAAAGAAACTGTACCGAATACTAAAGCAGTAGCTGCTGCAAGAATGGTGGATTTGTAGTTCATACGAAGCTCTCAATTTGTGAGTGAATTGTGACAAAACGAATTATATTCAAAAACCGACTGTTCGGTATATTTTATTTTTTAGCATAGTAAGTAAAAACACTTATTTTGCATCAAAACAAACTTTTTATCTTTTTGTTTTTTAAAAATTTATTTTATAAATTGGTACTTTTACTAATGGGGATATGTTGCTTAAAAACAAACCGACTAGTTGGTTTTTATTTTATGATTTTCACATTAAATTTTCTCAATCCTCATTCACTCAAGGAACAGTACAATGCAACTACGTAAATTGGCTCTTTCTCTTGGTTTGGTTTTTATGTCCTCCGCTTCTCTCGCTGCCGTTACTTTGACCGGTTCTTCTCTTACGCAGGATCAAGCTTGGTCTGTCGCAAACGGGGAAGAGGTCAAAATTGATCCAAAAGCAATGAAGCATCTGACAGACTCCTTCAATCTCGTTAATGAAGCCGCGAGACAAGGCGCCGAAATTTACGGCTTAACAGTTGGAGTAGGCCTTAACAAAGACCATCATCTTTTTGACGCTAAAGGCGAACTTACAGAAGAAGCTAAGCAAGCCAGCACGGAATTCAACAGAAACATTCTTCGTTCTCACTCTGTTGGTTTCGGCCCTGCCTTAGATCCGAAACTAGTCAGACTTTCGATGGTTATTCGATTGAATACATTGCTGACCGGCAGAGCCGGTGTTCAGCCGTATGTTGCAGAACTCTATGCCGCTTTTCTCAACAAAGGCATTACACCGGTAGTTCCGGCGCGCGGTTCCATTGGAGATGCTGACATCACGCTTGCCTCTCACATCGGCGCAACAATGATGGGAGAATGGAAAGTTATTGTCGACGGAAAAGAACTTCCTGCCGCGGACGCGTTAAAGAATGCTCAGATCCGACCGTTGGTACCGCAAGGCAAAGACGGATTGGGCATTCTCTCCAACAATTCCATCGGTATGGCTTTGACTATGAATGCCGTTAAGACGTTACGCCAAGTCGTTAAAGTTACACCAACCGTTTTTGGCCTGACCTTGGAAGGAATGAACGGCAATGTTGCTCCTTTCCTTGTTCAATCCGTAAACTCTCATCCGTTGCCCGGACTACAAGAAGCGGCCCAAGACTTCAGAGCCGCGTTGAAAGGTTCTTACCTCTGGGACAAAAACGCCAAGCGCAATTTGCAAGATCCTCTCAGCTTCCGCACCACCGTCTATACCTATTCAGAAGCGCTCAAATCCTTGAAAGAGCTCGATGAGCTGATTGATGTTCAGATCAATTCTTCAGATGACAATCCGGGAGTAATTTTGAACGCCTCTCCGGAGGATTCAGAATCCTCACAAGTCGCACAATATTTCGTGGAAGGAAATGGTCTCAAAGGCGCAATTATTCCTTCTGCAAATTTTGAACCGCTTTCTATCGCAATTGCAGCTCAAAAAAGTGCAATCGCTCTCGGGCACCTTGCTCATAACTGCATGCAGAGAACTATCCGTCTTGACGAAGATCGTTTCTCAGGACTTCCGCGTTACTTAACTGCGAAGACAAATCAAAACGGCCATAATTTCGGTGCAACCGAAGACACCATGGTTTCTATCTATGCAGAAAACGTTGATTTAGCAAATCCGGTATCTCTCGACGGAGCACCGGTTGAAGGCAATATTGAAGACTCGGCCTCTAACCTTCCTAGAGTTGCAGAAAGACTTAACCGTTCGGCCGAAAACATGTTGGCTCTGTACTCAATGGAACTTCTTCACGCTGCACAAGCTGTTGATTTACGCAAAGAACAGCAAGAGGTTAAGCTAGCTCCGGCCACCCAGAAACTTTACGACGCCTATAGAAGTAAAGTTCCTTTCGTAGAAAAAGACAGAATCTTCTCCGGCAATCTGGCTGACGGAATTGAACTTCTCACCAACTACTAATACTTTCGTGAATCGATAAATTCTCCTTGGCACCGAGACCGCTACTTCCTAGCGGTCTTTTGCATTTTCAAAATTGCAGCAATCAAAAAAATTCTGATTCCCGATATTGAAAATATTAGTTTGTATGCTAATTAAATCAAGGTTGAGATAAGTGTCTGAAAAACGAAAAACCCGCAATCCAATATTTTGAACTGCGGGCGGTATCTTGGTGGCGAATCAGGGACTTGAACCCCGGACACAAGGATTATGATTCCTCTGCTCTAACCAACTGAGCTAATTCGCCAGAGACGTGAATATTACAGGAACACTTTTATTTATGCAAGCCTTTTTTAATACTTCCAATTCTACAAGTGTAAATTTATGTAACTTCCTACTTATTTCCAGTACTTATAAAAGTGTTTAATCGGACCGTGACCGTGGCCAACCTCTAGGTCATCAGAGCCTTCAATGGCTTTATCCATAAATTTCTTAGCTTTTTTCATCGCAGTTTTTACCGTCTTCGTCTGAGGAAGAAGAGCTGCAATGGCCGATGACAAAGCACAACCGGTGCCATGAGTATTCTTTGTGGCAATCCGTTTGGAGGAAAACTTAGTGAACTTTTTACCGTCAAATAGGAAGTCTTCGGCTGTCTTGGTATTCTCACGGTGCCCTCCTTTCAAGAAAACATAGCCGTGAGAGCCCTTCAGTTTCCACAATAAGCGGCAGGCTTCTTCCATCTTTTCATCGGAATCTATTTCTCCTTTCCAGCCCAACAAAATCTGAGCTTCAGGAAGATTCGGAGTGATGACTGTAGAAATCGGAAGGAGATATTCGCGCAAAGCCGCAATGGCTTCTTGCTGAAGTAAAGGATCTCCGCTCTTAGCAACCATCACCGGATCTAGAACAATGTAACGCGGATTCCATTTTTCTAAGCCTTCGGCTACGGTTTTAATAAGCTCAGAATCGAAAAGCATTCCAATTTTGACGGAATCGATTGCAACATCTTCAAAGAGAGTATCAATCTGTTTTGCAACCATGTCCACCGGAATAGGAAATACCGCCGTTACACCAACGGTGTTTTGTGCTGTCAGAGCCGTGACAACTCCGCAGGCATAAGCATTCTGCGCACTGATAGTTTTAATATCAGCCAAAATTCCTGCACCTCCCGAGGGATCAACTCCTGCAATCGATACTACATTCGGGCACTTATGCTTCATCTTCTTCACCTCCGCCTAAAATTTCGTCAATAACAGCCATCGTTTTCTTAGTAGCGCCTCTTTTCTTTTCAGAAAATAAAAGTGCTTGTTTAGACAAAGCCTCTCGTTTTGCCTTGTCTTCTAATAACTCTTCAACAGCCCTCATGGCGTCTTCTTCATCTTTGACCTGAAGAAGTGCACCCTCGTTTTTTCCTTCTTCAATCGCCGTCTGGAAATTAAATATGCTCGGCCCCACGATGAGAGGAACTCCGATGCCGCACGGTTCGATAACGCTTTGAGAGCCGTAAGGACCGAAACTTCCGCCCATCACCGCAACGTCAGCAAGTGCATAGTAGAAGTTCATCTCACCCATGCTGTCGCCAAGGATTACTTGCGGACCATTTGCACCGAAAACCGTCCTCCAATCACGGACGTTACTTCGCTTTGCAACCGTCAGTCCATGATCTTCGATTAATTTTCTGACCTGTTCGAATCTCTGAGGATGACGAGGAACAATCAGCCACAACGGTTTAGGCCCTTTTCCTTCTTTTTCCAGCTTCTCAATAAGCTTCACAAACCTTTCCTCTTCCCCTTCCCTGGTACTGGCAAATAAAACCAGCGGCCTTTGCAAAAGCTTACGCAGTTCGATTGCAGTACGAAGCTGAGGAAGGTTAGGCGTGAAATCAAACTTTAAATTGCCGAGAACCACGACAGGATCGCAACCGGCTTCTCTAAGACGCTCAGCATCGGCTTCGGACTGAGCCAACGTAATATCTAAGCGCTGCATGGCCGGCTTTATTAAGGCACGAACCTTCTTTCCCTTTTTCAGCGACCTTTCCGAAAGCCGTGCGTTGGCCAAAATTAAAGGAATGCCTTTTTTCTTCGCATAAAAAGTCAAATTAGGCCAGACTTCGGTCTCTATCATGATGATGAGGGAGGGCCTAACTTGCTGAAGGAATCTTTTCACCGCAAACGGGGTGTCATACGGCAAATAACTTTGAGTAATTCTGTCTCCATAGCGACGGGCAATCTTCTCTCCGACTTCTCGGCCGGTAGGCGTCATGTGCGTATAGATAATATCGACTTGCGGCCATTTCTTTAAAATCGCCTCGACAAGAGTTTCCGTAGCTCTTGTTTCTCCGACCGATACTGCGTGGATCATAATTCTCACACGCGAACTCTTTGGTTTGGGATAAGAAGCCAATCCAAATCTTTCTGACCAATGCAGCTTATATTCGGGCTGTTTTCTGGCCCTCTTAAGAAGATATAACATCGCCAACGGACAGGCAGCGTACAAAAGGCTGCTGTAAATAGGCCTTATCGGATTCATGAGAGAACCTCTTTAACAGCGTCATAGACTTCTTTAACTTCAGGACAGGCGTCCACGCCGCCCAATGCACATTTTTTACCATCGCCCATCAAAGGCACTAACTCGATCGGGTAGTCTCTGAAAATGCCAACTGTAGGAAGCCCCATTGCGGATCCCAGATGCGTCATTCCGGTATCTACCCCGACCACAAGCTCGCAGGTTGCCGTAAATTTCATTAGCTCTCCGATTTTCATGCGTGCAAGAACGAATGCTTCCTGACCGATTTCATTTTTTATTTTTTCTACGCGTTCTTTTTCTTCGGGACTTGCCCAAGCAAAGAAGACTTTCCATCCCTCATCGGTCAGAAGTCTTCCGAGTTCAATCCAGTAGTTTTCGGGCCAGAGCTTCGTTTTGCGGCTCGTATTCACAAAGAAAATCGCCTGCTTGTTTTCAACCTTCTCCGATGAGAATAAGAAATCGAAAACCGGTGCCGTATCCGGCATGACATAATCAAGAGCTTGAGCAGTTAGCTGCCGGCATCTTTCAACGGCCGAGAGCTTCTTGGAAACCGGGTAAGTCTTGTCGTACATCCAGGAAGCTGCCGCCTCCTTAATCGAGGCTCTATCGTACCCGGCCATCGGCGACTTCGCGAGTTTTCCGACTACCGCACTTTTGATTAAGCCTTGCAGATCAATGACAAGATCATATTTTTTTTCCTGAAGTCTCTTTTTTAAGGCTTGGATTTCTTCTCGAGTTTGTTTGGAGAAAATAGACTTTCTCCATTTCCTCACGTTGCAAATAATGGTCTCATCGACAAGGGGCGTATGACGGACAATATCTGCAAACGGCTCTTCTACAAGCCAATCAATCCTCACTCCGCGGATATTTTTTCGGATATCCGCCAATACGGGAAGAGCATGGACTACGTCTCCCATTGAGGAGGTCTTTACGATCAATATATTCAAGGGACGCCTTTTGTGAAAAAAAATGCACTCCCGCCTTTTTCAACGAGAATGCATCAATATTACGCTTACTGCTCTTCGTTCATGATGTCGCGGGCAAGCCGTTTACCCAACTCGACTCCTGGCTGATCGAACGGATTGATGCCGAACAGGTTGCCGAGCATCGTAGTCTTGTGTTCGTACATAGCCATTAAAGCTCCTAAGGAGTATGGGCTGATGTCCCTAACTCGAATGACGTTGACCGTGTTCATGGCCAAAGAATCATCGTCTTCGGTCACTAAAACATTGGCCTGAGCCTTGGCATTAGCCAAAAGGAAGTCATGATGAACGGTAAGACTGTGAGCAGGTCTGTCCGCCCAAAGAATGTCGATAGCCGTTCTGGCAACGCCCTGTCTCAGACATTGGAAGAATGTGTGCTGGGCATCATTGCCTAAACCGCCCCAAACAATACGGCCTGTAGGAAAAAAGGTCAGTTCGCCGTTCGTTAGACGGCTCTTGCCCAAGCTCTCCATCTGCAGCTGCTGAAGCCATTGAATCATGTGGCGCAGACGATGCTCATAAGGAAGGAAGCATAAAGTCCCGGCATTTAACGCAATAGAGTTCCAGATACTGAGTAAAGCCAAAGTCAAAGGCAGGTTCTTTTCAGGTTCACTTTCAATGGAATGCATATCCATTTGATGCGCACCGCGAAGGAATTCATCAAAGTGTGTCGGACCTAAAGCAATCATCAGCGGCAGGCCTGTTGCGCTCCAAACAGAGAAGCGTCCGCCGACCCAATCCCAGATAGGGAAACGTCTTGCGCAAGGCACCCCGATTTTTTCTCCGGCTTTTTCATTGGAAGAGACAACCACAAAGTGCTTGCAAAGTTCTTCCCCTTCAATGCCCTGCTGAATAAACCAGTTGCGGATGGTTTCTGCGTTCAGCAAAGTTTCAGCCGTGCCGAAACTCTTACTGGAAACAATAACCAACGTAGTGCTGGCGGACAGCTTAGAGAGAAGATTGACCAACACCCAGCCGTCAACGTTACTCACCCAGTGAACGGCAATTGAGGAAGTGTTCATGTCCTGGCAGGCATCGTAGACAAAGTGAGGACCTGCGAAAGAACCGCCGATACCGACATTAATAACATCGGTAATTCTTTGCCCTGTAGTGCCTCTCCATAAACCTTGACGGATTTCATAAGCAAATTTACGCATCTCATCAAGATTCTTGCGGACAGCTTCAGCCTGCGGCAGGGAAGACTCCGGATCTCTTAAAAGAGTATGCAGTGCGGCACGTTTTTCTGAAGAATTAACTTGCTTACCTTGCATCATATTGCGATGACGCTCAACCAGATGAACGTCTTCCGCAATACGGTATAAATGCTTTAATTCTTCTTCATTTAAGCGCTGGCGGGAAATATCGACCTTTACTCCGCAGGCTTCCAAAGTATGGTCGCCGCCGAGAAGCTTCGGAGGATTTTTCTCGTATTCGTCACTGTAAGCTGAAATTTCGGCCAATCCGGCCTGGGTCTTAGAAAGGAATTCTGGCATTCGGTTCTACTCTCAAAATCTCGTCTTTAAATCTCTGCTGGATTCTCTTAAGGGCGTCTTCGCTGTCTGCTTCAAAGCGCAAAACAACGACGGGAGTGGTATTGGAAGGACGGGCTAATGCGAATCCATCATCCCATTCAACTCTGATGCCGTCGATGGTGATGATATCTTTGGCATCCTCAAACTTAGCATTTTGCTTAATTTTTTCGACCAATTCGAAATTTTCTCCTTCAGCTGTCGGAATCTGTAATTCCGGTGTGCTTACAGCATTAGGAAGATTCTTCAGCGGCTCATTTGCATCGGCAAAGCGAGTCAGAATTTCAATCATGCGGGTACCGGCATAGACCCCGTCATCAAATCCGGGCCAGCGATCATGGAAGAAAATATGTCCGCTCATTTCACCGGCGAAATCCGCATTGACCTCTTTCATCTTTGCTTTAATCAAGGAGTGTCCGGTGCGGGACATCACGGCTTTACCGCCCCTGGACTCAACGAACGGCTTGATGTTTCTGGTGCACTTGACGTCGTAAACAATAGTGGCGCCCGGACGCTTGGAAAGAATATCGCCTGCAAAAAGCATTGCCTGGCGATCCGGATAAATAATTTCACCGTCTTTAGTTACCACGCCCAGACGATCGCCGTCGCCGTCAAAAGCCAAACCGACTTCGGAGTCGCCTTCTTTGAGAGCCTTGATCAAATCTTGCAAATTAGCCGGTTTGGAAGGATCCGGATGGTGGTTAGGGAAATTGCCGTCAACATTGGTGTAGAGCTCTTCAACTTCCGCACCTAGTGTTTTGAATAAAGCTGCCGCAGTCGGGCCGGCAATGCCGTTGCCTGCGTCAATGGCTATTTTAATAGGACGGGAAAACTTCACATCATCGGTGATGGACTTCATGTAGGCCGGGAGCACGTCGACTTTTTCGTAGCTTCCTTTTTCTTCTGCTGTATAGAGTTTGTCTGCCACAATAGCCTTGTAGAGATCCTGAATAGTTTCTCCGTACAAAGTTTCGCCGGCTAGCATCATCTTCAGTCCGTTATAGTCAGGAGGATTGTGGCTGCCGGTAACAGCAACGCCGCTTCCTGTTTTTAAATAGACCGTACTGAAATAAAGGACGGGTGTAGGAACTGCGCCGATATCATAGACACCAATGCCCGCTTCTCGAATGCCGCGCATCAAAGCACATTGAAGTCTAGGCCCGCTCAAGCGTCCGTCTCTTCCTACGCAAATGTGGCTGACCCCCTTTTCTCTTGCTTTTGTTCCGAGGGCTTGGCCAACTAAAAAACAAACATCTTCAGTTAAAGTTTTATCAACAATGCCTCGAATATCGTAGGCCTTAAATATGGATTGTGAGATCGCTGTCATCAATCCGTCCTCCTAATAGTTACTTCGCGTCATTTTAATGATTTAGAGACAATTTAGAAACATTTAGCTCGAGAAGAGCCCATAGAAGGAGGAGGTTTGCAGAAAATATGTTAAAAATCACAAAATTCTGTGACATTTTTCTCGGGCAAAAAAACATCTTATTTTTGTGTTGGAGCGTGTAAGCGTAAAATCAATCCAACTTAGAAGGTCCGAACATATGGAATTAGAAAATATTAATAAGAAGACAATCGAAGCGGCATCCATCCTTGTGGTTGGAGATGCAATGCTGGACCGTTATTGGTTCGGAGATGCATCCCGCATCTCTCCTGAAGCCCCCGTTCCCGTAGTTAAAGTAACAAGAAGAGAAGATCGTCTCGGCGGAGCGGCTAACGTAGCTAGAAACTCGGCCAGCCTCGGTTCACTTACTTCCTTATTAGCCGTCATTGGAGATGATGAAGCGGGCAACGTATTGATGGAGCTTTTGGAAAAAAGCAACGTCCGTCCGTGTCTCTATAAGGATCCCAACAGCACAACCACAGTCAAGCTCAGAATCCTCGCCCGAAATCAACAGATGCTCCGTACGGATTTCGAGTCACAGGTTCAGGGATTAGCTCTCGACATGCACGAGTCCCGTTTCGCCTCTCTGCTTCCGGATCATGACGCCGTCATCTTGTCTGACTACGGCAAAGGCGGCCTGGACAGAATCGCGAAAATCATTGAGCAAGGAAGAACTTTCGGAAAACCAATTCTCATTGATCCGAAAGGTGATGATTACTCGCGCTACAAATATGCAACCTGCATCACTCCGAACAGAAGTGAGCTTGCCCAAGTCGTCGGCCAATGGCGTGATGAAGAGGACTTGCACAACCGAGCTCAAAACTTGAGAGAGGAGCTCAAGCTCGAAAAACTTCTGCTGACTAGAAGTGAAGAAGGAATGACGCTGTTTGACGAAGACGGCAGCTGGAGCGTTCCAGCCCAGGCTAGGGAAGTTTTTGATGTGTCAGGTGCAGGAGATACCGTTATTTCAGTACTCGGCGTGATGCTTGCCGCCGGGTACGACTGGCGCACGGCAGTCACCGTTTCTAACAGGGCCGGCAGTATTGTTGTTGGAAAATTAGGAACTGCTACCGTCACCTTCGAAGAATTATTTGGCAAACAATAATTAACTAAAGGAATTAATCATGAGTTTTATTGTTACAGGGGCAGCCGGTTTTATCGGCGCCAACATTGTCCGAGGACTCAACCAGCGTGGCATTACCGATATTCTTGCCGTGGACAACCTGACTAAGTCCGACAAATTCACTAACTTAGCCGATACCGTAATCGCCGACTACTTGGACAAGAGAGTCTTTATTGACTTGGTCAAAAAAGGCGAAATCGCCGCTCCTGAAGCCATTTTCCACCAAGGCGCCTGCTCCGATACCATGGAGTTAGACGGCCATTACATGATGGAAAATAATTACCGCTACACCTTGGAATTGTTTAACTGGTGTCAGGCTAAGAAAATCCCGTTCTTCTATGCTTCCTCGGCTGCAACTTACGGTGCATCGTCCGTGTTCGTAGAAAATGTAGCCTATGAAAAACCGTTAAACGTTTACGGCTACTCCAAGTACCTCTTCGACCAAGTTCTTCGCAGAGAAATGCAGAAAGGCCTAACAGCCCCGGTTGCAGGTCTTCGTTACTTCAATGTGTACGGCCGTATGGAACAGCACAAAGGCCGTATGGCTTCCGTTGCTTTCCATCAATACCACCAATTTAGAAAGGACGGTAAAGTCAAACTGTTCGAAGGCTGTCTCGGCTATGCCAACGGCGACCAGAAACGCGACTTCGTCTATATTGACGACGTAATAGACGTCAATATGTTCTGCTTAGACAAATCCATCACCGGCATTTACAACTGCGGAACGGGACATGCTCAACCTTTCAATGACGTTGCATTGACCGTCGTCAACACTTTGAGAGAACAAGAAGGCAAAGAGGCCTTAACCTTGGAAGATGCCGTCGCCCATGACTTCATCGAATACATTCCGTTCCCTCAAGCTCTTGTCGGGAAATATCAGGCCTTTACTCAAGCCGATTTAACTCATTTGAGAGCCGCAGGCTACGATAAGCCCTTTAAGACCGTTCAAGAAGGCACAAAAGCCTATATGCTTGAGCTTCTTAAGAAGTATCCATAAACGGCCGATGGTTTATAAATTTCTATTCTCCAGAAAAGCGCCAACCCCGGTCAAAGCCGCATTTCTTGATCGGGACGGCGTAATCAACATCGATTACGCCTATGTCAGCAAGAAAGAGCATTTTGATTTTGTTGACGGTGCATTAGAGGGCATTCGGGTGTTAGTCGAAAAAGGATATGCACCCGTGCTCATCACCAATCAAAGCGGTATCGGACGAGGGAAATATACCGTTTTTGAATTCAAAAAATTATGCTGCTGGCTTGAAGGAGTATTGGCTAAGCAAAACACACCCTTACTGGCCGTTTATTTTTGTCCTCACCATCCGGCAAAGGCTTTTGCTCCTTATCTGCAAGAGTGCAGCTGCCGAAAGCCGGCACCCGGTATGCTTCTGGCTGCTCAGGAAAATCTCAACATCGACATGACGCAGAGCATCTTTATCGGTGACAAAAACAGCGACATGACCGCCGCGATGCGCGCCGGCATACCGACCCGCATCTTGGTGCAAAGCGACGGATATAAACCCTTTGACAAGCAGGATTGCTGCACCCAAACCGCTAAAAATCTTTTAGAGGCTGCTGAACGATTATGACCACTCATCTTCCTCCCCCAAGCTTTGAACAAAAAATTACAACGATGGAAAACTTGGCTGAAGCGGTAGGCAAGCTTCCTAAACCCGTCGTTCTTACCAACGGCGTTTTCGATATCCTGCACCGAGGCCATGTCACTTATCTTGCCCAAGCCAAGTCATTAGGAAAAAGTCTTGTGGTTGCTGTCAACAGCGATAAATCCGTCAAAATGCTTGGCAAAGGAGACGACAGACCCATCAATACGGAGGCAGATCGAGCTGCTGTTCTTGCCGCCTTGGAGAGTGTTGATTTAGTGGTGATATTTCCGGATAAAGTTCCGTTGGAAGCTGTTCGTCAGGCAAAACCAGACATTTATGTAAAAGGCGGCGACTATAAGATTGAAGATCTTCCTGAAGCTGAAATTGTCCATTCTTACGGCGGAAAGGTTGTCACGGTCGCCTTTGAACATGACAGGAGCACCACAAAGTTATTAAAGAAAGTACGTCAAACTTCCGCAGAAGCAAAATAGACGAACTTACACATCTCAAGATTCGTTGACCGAGACCAAAGAAAAAGCGGCTTGCCGAGCATAATCGAGCGTGCCGCTTTCTTTTTTCTCAAGATTTCTTACGCGATCTTATAACCGTCTTTTCTTGCGAAGTGAACTGTAGCATTCAAAAATCCTTGCTTGGAGCCGCAGTCGAATCTTTCACCTTCGTAAGAGCAAACATAGGTATTCTTCTTTTCCAATTCTCTGGCAATTGCGTCAGTTAATTGGATTTCACCGCCTGCTCCCTTAGGAATTTTCTTGAGGCTATCAAAGATTTCCGGCTCAAGAATATATCTGCCGATAACAGCCAAGGTGGACGGGGCTTTATCAGGATCCGGCTTTTCAATGATGGACTCAACCTTAGTCACGTCGCCCTTTTCCGCAACCTTCACGATACCGTAATCCTTGGTTTTTTCGCGAGGAACAACTTGAACGGCTAAAACGCTGCCGCCGCCCTTATCTTCACGAGTCTTCATTAACTGCTCAATAACCGGCTTCTTAGAATCAATCAAGTCATCGGCAAGAATGACAGCAAACGGTTCGTTGCCGATTACCGGTTCACCGCAAAGCACGGCATGGCCGAGACCCAGAGGTTCCGGCTGACGGATAAAGATGAAATTGATTCCTGAAGGAACAATATCTCTTAGGGTCTTGAGAAGAGCTGTCTTGCCTTTAACTTCCAAATCTCTTTCTAATTCAGGAGCGCTGTCGAAGTGATCTTCAATAGCACGTTTATGACGGCCGGTAATAAAGATCATATCGGTGATGCCTGCCTTAGCAGCTTCTTCAACGGCATATTGAATTAGAGGCTTATCCACTACGGGAAGCATTTCTTTCGGCATAGCCTTGGTTGCAGGAAGAAATCTAGTACCGAGACCAGCAACGGGGAAAATCGCTTTTCTTACAGGTTTCATTGTCTTTAATTTTGGGTTAACAAAGGTTTGTCTGATTTTAAACTCTTTAGACCTTTGGTCATAGGCTAGAAGTTTTCTAGGAATGGCCTATTGCTTTAGAAAGAGCATTCGCTTCGTTGGGGTCATGTTCTAAGAAACGGTCTCCCCAAACACGTCTAAGCTCTTCGCGCATTCTTTCCTCGCAAATTTTGCCAACCTGATGACGGTCAAGGCCTTTAGTGTCAATTGGCTCTAAAAAATGAGCTGTTGCAACAACATCTTTTGTCGTCACAACGTTCCAAAGAGATCCCATAAGCGTCACATCTCCGCAGAAGGCAACTTTAGTTGTCGGAACCCCTTCACTTGTATAGACCAGAACCATCGGCTGTACAACTGCACCCGCTTTAACCGCAGGAGCCAAGAAATTGGATTTCAGGGGAAGCAAAGAGTTTCCGAATGTGGTAGTTCCCTCAGCAAAAAGAGCGACGACCTCTTTTCTTTGCAAAGCTTCTTGAATGTCCGTATTAATCTGAAGAATCGCTCTCTTAGAAGAACGATTAATAAAGAGTGTGCCGATCGCCTGAGCAATCTTTCCGAAAATCGGCCAGTTGGCAATTTCGGCTTTGGCCACAAAACGGCTTGCAACGGCAGAATCCAACGAGAAGATATCTACCCAGGAAATATGGTTAGAGACAATAATCTCTCCCGGGGCTTCCTCGGTTAAGCCGTACTCCAGCATACTTTTCGGAAGACTGCCGGTATAAGCCGTTTTTACGCCTGCCATCGCCAAAATGCGGCGGTTGTATTCTTTAATCATCCGCCCTTGTTCTTTCTTATCAACCCTCTGGAATTTTGTATAAGCAACAAACAAAACCCAAAGAGAATAGGTAAGAAGCGAAACCATACGGGAAACACCAACCAAAATTCTCATGATTTTTTAATTTACGTTATCGATAAAATTTTCTCTGAACCACTGTTCCAGAATGACCTGAGCGGCTAGATCGTCAATGTAATCATCTGCGCCCTCCTCTACATCAACTGAGGAAAAGCGTTCATCCACTCTTGCCACATATACATTGAACCGGCCGTTGATTTGATTAGCAAAGTTTTCACAGACAGGGGTCATTGAGTTAGGAGCGCCGTCCTTATGACGAGGAACACCAACAACCACCAACGCCGGCTTCCAATCTTCCATGATCTGCGTAATTTGCTTCCACTTTTCTTGGTTTTTCTTCCAATGAATAATGGTTAGAGGGCGGCTGTCCTTGACAACCGTGTTGCCGATTGCGACTCCTATTCTGGCTAATCCATAGTCGAAAGCCAAAATAATGCTGTCTTCCGATAGTTTTTCGATGACTTTCTGAGGAAGAGGGGAATTCTCTTTAAGCATGACCGACAATACCTTCCATTGATTTGAATTGATTCACATCAATTCCCAATTCTGCCAATGCGGCGTCGTATTTCATCTGATAAGGCATCTCAAAGAGTATCTCTTTATTGAAAGGTGCAACTAACCAATCTTCTCGGCCCAATTCATCTTCCAACTGACCTACGGCCCATCCTGCGTAACCGACGGCGCACAAAAAATTTGAAGGCCCGGTGCCTTTGAGGATATCGTCAAAAATATCAACTGACACGGTTGTTACTACTCCGGGTCCTGATCTCATGGATCTCATCCACAATTTTTCGTCAGGATGAAGAAAAATCCCCTGGTGAGGAGCTACAGGACCGCCCCAAAATACGGGCATTTCCTCAACTTTACGAGGAAAAGAGTACTGAGTAAAAAGACTTTGTAAAGTCATTCCGATTGGTCGATTAACCACTATACCGGTTGCTCCGTCTTTGCCGTGTTCGATCATATAGATCAAAGTTTCCTGGAATCTAGGATCCTGCATAGACGGTGCTGCAATTAAAAATTGCCCAGTCAAATCCACTTTATCAACTCCCTCTAGAAACAAGCCAAATACATTGTATCGGATGAGTTCTTTCTTGGATATAAGGCAGCCACCTTAAAAAAGAATCATAAGGCCAACACTCGACTCTAAATTATCAGTTTACATGCTATCTTTCTCCGACTCTGCCTCTCAAAATGAGAAGTAATCAAAACCTTTTCTACTTTTTCTAGTCCAGAGAAATTATTCATTTTTTCGCTTAAACTTTTTGACGATAGACGTCTATGACAAGGTTCATTCTATGACTCGCGGTATTGGGCAAAAAAGAGCTTTCGGCCATTTAAAGTTCTCGGCTGCCGATATTGAACAATAGTTCATTACAGCTAATGAGAAATCCAGAGTTTAGTTAAATTACAAAGTCACAATGCTTCTGTCATGAGGCCAAGTAAAAAATATGTCAGCATGTAGCTATTTAAAGAAGTAAATCAATCAGAACTGACTGGAAACAGACGTAGGCGAAATTCGAGCGCAGGAGTCGGTGAATAGTTACGAAAACGGAGTCAGTTATTCAAGGAGACGGAATGTTTGATTCGAGATATGTGAATGTCCAAGAAGAGAACTGCTCAATAAACGTATATATCTCTGAGCCGGAAAGAGAAGTGAAGAAGTTATTAGCAATTCCTTATTTCTATGTCCCACTCAACGAAGAATTTATTGATTATATCGAGGATGCTGTGAAGGAAATTAAGGCCACAAGTTACACTCTTAATTTGTGCTTTCCTACGGATAAGAATTATTCCGACACCGACAAGGAGTTATTTAAAGCAAGAATCCACCAATACTTTGTATTCAAAGCAAACAAAGCGAAAAAGAGACTGCATGAAAATTTCCGTCAGACTGCAGGATTGTTTGTATATGGATTCGTCTTTATGCTTGCCTGTATGCTTATTCGCGGATTTTTCAGCGGATATCCTGATGACTCAATCTTTAATTCCATCAGAGAAGGTCTGCTTGTGCTGGGTTGGGTCGCCTTATGGTGTCCTTTTGAAAAACTTCTCTTTGAATGGATACCTCTAAAAAAGGAGCTCAACATCTGCAAAAGACTTGCGTCTATGAAGACTGAGTGTATTTCAAAGAACCTTCAGCCCAATTAAGTTCTAACCCAAATACCGCTCCCAATAGAGGGGACTTTGGCTGTTGCTGATGGAGAGCAAAATCCAAAAACACGAATGAATTAAGGCTAACGTCTTACTTACTCACGCCGCAGTTGAGTTAATAGAACCGCACTGACAAGACATCAAATCAGATTCTTGATTGAATTTCCTAGGTAGCTTGCTGCATTCTCAGCAAGTCTAACCTAGTCCCAGGAGATTCAATTTTTCTGGTTTAGATAAAGCATCAGAGTACGGAGAAATCGTCGATTAGACTCACAAAAACGGCTGTTAATAATTAATTTGAGATAGGTGACATCTGCAATGTAAGCCTGCTTCCTTTTTCTCTGAACTCAAAACTTCCTAAATCTTAGGTCCTGCGAATTAAAATAAAAGTTTTCCAGAACAAAACTTCTTCTCCCGATGGTCGAATTTTCAACAACTTTAGCTGATGCTTTAGCTCCCATTACCCTGATTTCCGGCGTGGGACTTCTGCTTGTTTCTATGTCTGCACGTTACGGACATGCCACCACCCGCATTCGTCAATTGATGGCTGAACGTTCAGATTCTCCTGATGAAGTAGATGAGGAATTAGAAAATTCCATTCGTCTGATTTACCGCCGTGCAAAACTTTTAAAAAACGGCGTACTGACTGTTGCGCTTTCTGCAGCTTTCAGTAGCCTGCAGGTTCTTTTCATTACGATTGAGCATCTGTTTAATCTAGACCTTTCCGTCTGGAAATCGGCCATGCTGTTAGCTTCCGTGATTTTCATCGTACTGTCGAGTTGTATTTACGTAAGTGAAGTACAGATTTCCGTACGAGCTCTCGGCGTATCCGTTCATCATCACGACAGACCGCAATAAGGAGTGAATCATGGTAACTTACGCAGCAACCTTATCGAATGCCTTGACTCCTATTACTCTAATTTCGGGTGTAGGCCTTTTGCTGTTAGCGATGTCAGCGAGATACAACCACACAACAGACAGAGTAAGACAGCTTTTAAAGGAAAGAAAGAAAATTCTTCCTAGGAAAGACAGCGACTTAGAAAGAGCAATTAACCTAATCTACGAACGCAGCCATCTTTTGAAGAATGCCATTCTTGCGGTAACAATTTCTGCAGCTTTCAGCGGAATTCTGGTTCTAGTCTCCATTCTGGAAAATATTTTGAACCTCAAACTTGAGGTCTGGAAGTCCACTATTCTTTTGACCGCGGTCATTTTCATTGTCACTTCGACCATCTTTTTTGTCATGGAAGTGCACCTATCTCTGAAGGCGCTTGGCTTAAGTATCGAGAAGCGCATCCGATCATAATTTGGGCGATCAGGTAGGCTTCGTTTACTCAGAGTGGTTTGTTTTTCCTCTTACTTGCCTCCAATGAATTCATCATTGAGGTATCCGAATAAGAGGAAAAAATCATGTCAGACAACAAACAAAATCCTATGCCCGGCGATCCCGTCAATGCTCGTATCGTCCGTGAATTGCTCCTGCCGCTTCGCAACAGCTCCGGCTCTATGATTGGTTGGGGCATCTTCTCCATCGTCCTTGGTACCATCGGTTTATTTGCACCGATTGCGTTCTCCGTAGGCGTCACGATTTTCGTCGGTGCCATGCTTCTCGTCAGCGGTGCAACCGGTCTTGCACTTTTTTGGAAAGCTCAGGGATGGGGAGCCAGAACGGCTGCAATCATTCTTGCATTATTGACCGCCGTTACCGGTTTAATCTTGATGTTCTACCCGATTTTCGGTGCAGAAACATTGACATTATTCTTGGCTTCTTACTTTGTCGCCGTCGGCCTTGTGAAGTGCTGGATTGCATTGAGCAACACCGATACAAAAGGCTGGGGCTTGATGCTCTTCTCTGCTGTCGTTTCCTTCCTGTTAGGCATCTGCCTCTGGTGGGGCTGGCCGCAAAGCGCTCCTTGGATCTTCGGTATCTTTGTCGCTATCGAATTGATCTTCGACGGTTGGGCAGCTTTGATGATGGGCTTTGAAGTCAGAGCTTATACAAAGAACCAAGAAAATCAAAACAATTAAAAAATTAGTAGAACGGCGCTGTTACAGCAGCGTCTTCCGGGAGGACGGGATAACTTTTGGTTATCCCGTTGTTTTCTGTATTCTTATTTCTTGGATTCCTCCTCAATATCGCCTGAGAGTTTGTCGAGCATTTCGTCGGAGAATTTTTCCAATTCTTCAATCTGTTTTTGGCTGTCTTTCAGGAGAAGTTCTGCGAAAGGACGCTGAGTCTTCATCAATCCGGTCACAACCTTAATGCCTTGATCTTGGTCGGTGACGGTAAAGCTGTCGGTAACTTCATCGAGATTAACCGGAAGAATGACTGGTGTAAGCTCTCTTCTGAGCGGCATTTCTTGCGTTGTAACAATCGGCATAGGCGTCTCGGCAAGCTTCTTAAGCATGAAAGATAGGCCGGAGAACGGAATAGAAATCTGAAGCATAACGACCTGTCTGCTCAGCACGTTGTAATCTTTTCCATCGATCTTTTCGCGCTGAGGAATATCCGTTGGAATTAAGCCGGTCTCTCCAATTGACTGCGTCAACACCAAACCGATATCATTAGTCCAGTCCGGTGCCTTTCCTACTTCATAGAAGACTTTCTGAGCCGTCAGCTGTGCTACAGCGAAGAATCCGTAGGGCAGATTCTCTTCGCTCAGATGCATCAAAATACGCTGGGCGTTTCTAATATTTTTGATAAGAATTGGAAATTCCAACACTCGGAAAGTCCCGTTTGGGAGTCCGAAAGTACAAGGAAGATCATCAGGGCTGTTTAACCAGGAAATACGGTATTTACTTTCGAAATACTCTTTAGCTTTTTGTTCCCAGTCTTTTGGAAAACCGTCCTCATAAAGGCTTGCGAGAACCTGCGGGAAAGGTTGTTCATCAGAAGCTTCAACGGCGCTTCCCTCAATGCCCATCCAAACCTGAGAAACGGAATACATTTTGGTATCCTTTCTCCAGTTCACCGTAACCTTGGCTTTTTGCTCGGCATCCTTCCATTGGGCGAACCAACCGTCTTCATTGATGACTAAGGTGCCCTCATCAAGAGGCCCAAAAATCAAATAGGAAGGAAGATCTTTCTTTTCTTTAACTTCGCTTGCTTTGAAAGCAGCCCAATTAAACTGCTCTCCTGCACAAGGTTTGCTATTGATAATGGCTATCTCGAAAAGATCATCATAATTTCTTTCTTGATCCGACATTTTGTTTCCTAAACTGAATTTACAAGGCAGTCGTCAAAAGCAGCGCCTTCGCAAACATAACAGCCTGAAAATTTCATGTCAGAGGCGATTGAGTTCGACAGCGTGCCAAACAACAAGGCCATGATAACCACATAATGTCTAAAAGACTCATTAACACAATAAACTGAGCCTTTAATAGAAAAATTTTTACAACACAAACTATGAAGAACCTATCTGAAAAACGTTGGACTTTATTGGCCATCGCCTGTTTGATTAATCTTTGCACCGGTTCTGTTTATGCTTGGAGTGTCTTTGCAGGTCCGAAAGCTCAACAACTTTCAGAGTTGACCGGCTCTCTCATAACCGCTGGAGATCTGGCAATAGCCTTTAGCATTTGCAACGGTCTTGCTCCAATCCCGATGATATTGGGCGGTTATTTTGTGGATCGTCTGGGACCAAAAGCCGTGATTGTTGTAGGAGGTCTTTTCATTGGAGCCGGGATGTTTTTTTCGGGGGCCTCCGAGACTTTTCTCTCCTTCCTTATTTCTTACGGTTTAATTTTTGGTTTAGGTCTTGGCTTCACCTATGGCGCAGCCGTTAACAACACCATTAAATTCTTTCCGGACCATCGCGGGCTTGCAGGCGGTTTAACTACCGGCTTCTACGGTCTGTGTTCCGTGATTGTGCCGCCTATCGGCCAGTACCTTATCGCAACAAACGGGATTTCGTTTGCATTTGAATCTCTCGGAATTGTCTTCGGAGCAGTAATTGTCTTTGGCGGACTACTGAGCGTTAAATGTCCGCCTGACTTCGTTCCGCAAGGTTGGACAAAACCAACCAACAACTTCGTATCCTTAGACGTAGATACTCTCTCCATGCTCAAAAGGCCTAGGTTTTGGCTGATGTTTGCATTCCTTCTTTGTTGCGGCGTCAGCGGAATGATGATTCTTTCTCATGCAGCAGTTATCGCCCGTACTCAAATCGGCTATTCTGCAGCTGCAGCCGCCGGTGCCGTCGCTTTCATCGCTTTGGTCAATACATTTGCTCGACTTGTCACAGGCGTACTTTCCGATAAATTCGGTCAGCTTCCAACCTTAATTGGGGCTGCCATCGGGGCAGCTGCCGGTCTGTCATTGTTAGTCTTTGCAGATGCAGACCATCTATTATTCTTCTACGCTGCCTTCGCCTGCATTGGCTTTGCGTTCGGTTCTCTCATGGGAATATATCCAGGATTTACCGCCGCGGTTTTCGGAACAAAACACAACAGCACCAACTACGGCTTAATGTTCTGCGGCTTTTCACTTGCCGGCATTATTGGCCCTTGGCTGATAAAAGTGCTTGCCATTGACGGTTCTTACTCCTATGCCTACCTATGCGGTTGTGCCCTAACTTGTTTAGGAGTCTTGATAGGATTGATTCTTTTGAAAATGAATAAAGAAAAAGTTTGATTGCTGTGATAAGCAAACAGCGTTAAGTGATATTTGGAAGGAGGGGAACTCCTCCTTCTTTTTTATCTGCGGTTTTCCAGAGACAGCTCGTTTTTTACCTGAGCGGAATCAAACGGAAAATACCAGACTGACGGCCAATCCCATGAAAATCACTGCACCTGTACGATTAATAACCTGTTGTACACGCGCAGACGAAATCTTTTCTCTGACGAATTCTGCAAAACACGCAATTGCACCGAACACAATTACCGTGGCAGCGATAAAAGTTAATCCCATCATCAAAATCTGAACCTCGGTGTTCTCTCCGGGAAACAAAAATTGGGGAAAGAAGGCCAAGAAAAAGATGATGACCTTGGGATTAGTCAGGTTCATGATGAAACCGCGGGCCCACCATTTACTGAAAGACATCGCATCTTTAACTTCGCCTTTTTCTTCGGCCATTGGTGTCGACGGAGCTTTCCAAGCCATAACTGCCAAATAAACCAAATAAAGAGCACCTGCCGCCTTTAAACAGAAGAAAGCGGTCTCAGAAGCACGAATAAGTGCCGAGACTCCGACAGCAACTAACAAAGTATGAACCAGGAGTCCGGTACATAATCCCGAAACAATCTTCAGTCCTGCGGATCTGCCGTAAATGACAGACTGCATCAAGACAAAAATATTGTCCGGCCCCGGAGCAAGACTTAATATGAAACTTGCTCCGGCAAAACTCAGCCAAGTTTGGAACTCCATTTAGGCCTAGCCTAGCCTAACCAAACCCTTGCGTTTTGGAAGATGCGTGCCCATGGAGAGACATCACGCAGAAGCGGAGATCTCCAGGACAGCTGAACAGATCGCCAGCTTCTTTCCGGATGAGGCATGATGATTGTCGCGCGTCCGTCCGTAGTTGTGAAAGAAGTTCTTCCAAGTCTTGAACCGTTTGGATTCAGCGGATAAATCTCGGTCGGATTTTGTGTTTCGTCCACATAGCAGGCAACCGGAATTGCGAGATCTTCATCAGCAGGGTTCGCCCAGAATGCTCGCCCTTCTCCGTGCGCATTAACTACAGGGAGAACAGCTCCGGCCATTCCGGTAAAGAGAATAGACGGGGACGGCAAAATCTTGACGTTGACTAAACGAGCTTCAAACTGTTCAGAAAGGTTTCTCTCGAAAGACGGCCAGTGTTGTGCACCCGGAATCAAAGATTTCAATTGAGAAATCATCTGGCAGCCGTTGCAGACGCCCAAGGTAAAGGTATTGCCGTTTTCAAAGAACTTCACAAACTGCTCTTTAAGACGTTCGTTGAACAGAATTGTCTTAGCCCAACCGCCGCCGGCGCCTAAAACGTCACCGTAGGAGAATCCGCCACAAGCTGCCAAACCATTAAATGACAGCAAATCAGTTCTGCCTTCCAAGAGGTCTGTCATGTGAACGTCAACGGCGTCAAAGCCGGCTTGCATAAAGGCGCTGGCCATTTCATTCTGACTGTTGACGCCCTGCTCTCTCAAAATTGCAACCCTCGGTCTTTCTCCGGAATTGATAAACGGAGCGGCAATGTTTTCTTCAGGGTCGAAGCCTGTGGCCAAAACAAGTCCGCATTTCTTAGAGTCAATCAATGCGTATTCGCTGTCTGCACAAGCAGGATTGTCTCTTTGGCGAGCGATTTGCCAAGAGACTTCACTCCACAGTTTTTCTAAGGAGCTGCGTCCTTCTGAGAATACGCAGTCGCCTCTCAAATAGATGGAGAATTCTTCTTCACGAAGAATATTGCCGAGATAAACCAGGCAGTGGCCAAGTCCTGCATTGTCAAAGGCGCTCTTAACTTCATGAGCACGGCCTCTGGAAACTTGAATGACGGCACCGAGTTCTTCATTGAAGAGGGCTTCATTTAAGTTCCTGCCGTTAGCAATCAACCCGTCAGCTACAAGTTCTACACCCATACGGCTGGCGAACATCATTTCACAGAGAGTGGCAGCTAAGCCACCGTCGCTTCTGTCGTGGTAGGCCAAAATAACGCCTTTAGATGCAAGCTCTCTAATCACTTTCAAGAACTTGCTCAAGTCGGCCGCGTTATCGACATCAGGAGTCTCAGAGTCAAACTGTTGAGTAACCTGGGAGTAAATGGAGCCGCCCATACGGTCTTTACCTTGACCAAGATCAATTAAAAGCAATGAACTGTCAAGAACCTTATCGGCAAACTGCGGAGTCATGGTATTACGGATGTCTTTAACCGGGGCGGCCGCAGATACAATCAATGAAACCGGAGAAGTGACGCTCTTGTCCTGTCCTTCGGCATCTTTCCAAGACGTCTTCATAGAAAGGGAGTCTTTGCCCACAGGGATGCTGACTCCTAACTCTTGGGAGAATGTGCTGGCAGCTTCTACACCGGCAAACAAGGAAGCATCCTGGCCCGGTTGTCCGCAAGCGCCCATCCAGTTGGCCGATAAAATAATTCTTTCTAAATCAATATCTGCACTAACTAAGTTTGTTAATGCTTCGCCAATTGCCATACGGCTGGCCGCAGCAGCATTGGAAATGGCTAACGGAGTCTTTTCTCCCATTGCCATTGCTTCACCCTTGTAAGTGTGGAAGCCGAGAGCCGTAACGGCTGCATCTGCTACCGGAACCTGCCATGGGCCGACCATCTGGTCTCTGCAAGTCAATCCGCCGACGGCTCTATCACCGATAGTAATTAAGAATTTCTTGCTGGCAACTGTCGGATGACGAAGAATATCGTGGATGACCTCTTTAAGATCAACATCCAAGTTGCTCTTCATCTTCAAAGGCGCTTCGGACTCGACGTTTCTGTGCATTCTCGGAGTCTTGCCGAGGAGAACACTCATTGGCATGTCAACGGCTTCTTCTCCCTCTTTGATAGAGTCGACCACTAAGTTATCGTCGGCACTGATCTGTCCGAGAATCGCATACGGACATCTTTCGCGTTTGCAGTAATCTTCGAATTGTTCCAGTTTGTCCGGATCGATGGCCAAAGCATATCTTTCCTGAGATTCGTTGCACCAAATCTCCAACGGGCTCATTCCTGATTCTTCAACAGGAACTTTCTTCAGATCGAGATGTGCACCTTTGCCTGAAAGGTCTGCCAATTCCGGCATGGCGTTAGAAAGACCGCCTGCGCCGATATCGTGAATAGCCAAAATCGGATTTTCTTCACCGGCTTCCCAGCATCTATCGATAACTTCTTGGGCTCGTCTTTCCATTTCCGGATTGCCGCGCTGAACGCTGGCAAAATCCAACGCTTCGGAGTTAGAACCGGACGCCATCGAGGAAGCAGCGCCTCCGCCAATACCGATACGCATTCCGGGTCCGCCGAGAACAACCAAATAAGTCCCTGTTGGTAAATCTAATTTATGTGTCTGGCCTTCCTTGATATTTCCGATACCACCAGCCAACATAATCGGCTTATGGTACCCGTAGCGTCTTCCGCCGACGTTTGCCTGGAATGCACGGAAATAGCCGAGAACATTCGGACGTCCGAATTCATTATTGAAAGCGGCTCCTCCTAAAGGGCCGTCCGTCATAATTTCCAAGGAAGAAGCAATACGGCTTGGAGAACCGTAGAGTTCTTCCGTTTCCGGTCCATCAACGGCAACGTCTTTATCAGTTTCCCACTTCTGTCCGTAGCCCGGAAGATTCAATGCGGAAACGGTGAAACCGGTCAAACCTGCTTTCGGGCGTGCACCACGGCCGGTAGCTCCTTCGTCACGAATCTCGCCGCCGGAACCGGTTGAGGCTCCCGGGAACGGAGAAATAGCAGTCGGATGGTTATGAGTTTCGACCTTAAAGACGGTGTGCGTGGGCTCGGTCTCATAAGAATATTCTCGGCCGCCTAAGGCAGATTCGTTTCCTCTCGGGTACAAACGATCCACTTCACTGCCTTCAAATACGGCTGCATTATCGGAGTAAGCAACAATAGTGCCTTCCGGATGAGCATTATGAGTTTCGCGAATCATGCCGAACAAAGTTTTATCTTTGTCCTGGCCGTCAATTGTCCATTTAGCATTAAAAATCTTATGACGGCAGTGTTCAGAGTTTGCTTGTGCAAACATCATCAATTCGACATCTGTCGGATTACGCTCCAACTTTGTAAAAGCGTCGACTAAGTAGTCTATTTCGTCTTCATTCAGAGCCAAACCGAACTCGCCGTTTGCTCTGACGAGAGCTTCTCTGCCTTCTTTCAGAATGTCGACCGTACGCATCGGTTCGCCCTGCGCTTCACCGAAAACGACTTCAGCAGAGACATCCGGATCAACAACGCTTTCCGTCATCTTGTCATGAATGACGGAAGCAATTTGCTCTTTTTCCTTGTCTGTCAAAAGACGAGGTTCTTTAAAAGTCAGCTCGTATAAAGTGCCTCTTTCTACTCTCAGAACCTGATTCAAGCCGCAATTGTGAATAATATCGGTTGCTTTCGAGGCCCAAGGAGAAACAGTTCCTAAACGTGGAACAACCAAGAATTTGTTGGGGGTATGAGTAACCAAGCACTCTTCACCGTAATTGAGGATGTCTTTCAGACGTGTCATGTCAAGGACAGAAAGTTCGTCTGTAGTATGGACAAAGTGAATGTACCGGCTATTGAGTGTTGCCACTCCCGGAACAAATTGACGAATTTTCTTTAAGAGCCTTTCAGTACGGAAGTCTGATAAAGCTCGAGAAGCGTCTAAACGGAACATAGTTGATGAAGCAGTCATTTCTTCCGCCGTGTCAGCTTGTAAATCTGCGGCGGCCTCCTTTGGATCAAAAATAGTATGTTTTGAAGGTAGTAACTAACCAAGTTTCGACATTATAAGTTGTCAAACCAGCTTACAAAGACAACTCAACCTTCCTTGCGGAAGGTTGATGATAATTCTTAAGGGATCAGGATCGCACGGTAATCATTGATATTTGTTCGAGTCGGACCGGTATCCAGAGAATCTCCCAGCAATCGGAAGAATTCGTGTGCATTATGTTCTTTCAAGAATACTTCCGGATCCAGGTTCATCTCTTTAGCCCTCTTCATGGTGTCGGGCCTGAGCATTGCGCCGGCAGATTCACCGTTGCCGTCCACACCGTCCGTATCAGCAGCTATCGCGTAAATAGAATCTACTTGAAGCTCTTGGGCTAATGCTAAAAGGAACTCAGAGCAGGGTCCGCCTTTGCCGATTCTTCCCTTGTCCAAGGTAACGGTGCATTCACCGCCTGAAAGAAGGACAACCGGTTTTCTGCGGGGCTTGGAGTATTCGAGACGAACCTTACGAGAAACCTGAAGAGCCACGGATCTGGCTTCGCCCGTAATATCGTCGCCGATAATAACCGGACGCATCCCGTTTTCTTTAAAGAAGGCAGCTGCAGCTTGAAGACCTTTGAAGGAATTAGCAACGATCTTGTTCTTCACGCTGCGCATTCTCACATCCCCGATCTTCGGTGTTTCTTCAATTGCACCTCGAGCGCCGTTGCGCAAATGTTCGAGAATCGCCTTAGGTGTGTCTACTCTGGCTTGGCTCAGATACCACAACGCATCCGCATAAGTAGAGAAGTCTTCGGAGCAGGGGCCGGAAGCGATATCGGAAGGATTATCGCCAACCACGTCTGAGATAATGAGAGAGAGAACTTCCGCGCCGCGAGCCCGGGCAGCAAGAGCCAGTCTTCCGCCTTTAACCTGAGAGACGTGCTTGCGAACCGCATTAATATGGTCAATTGATGTTCCGGCGCGAAGAAGATCTTCAGTCACTTTACGGATGTCTTCGATTGTGACGCCTTCCACCGGAAGAGAGAGGAGGGAAGAGCCGCCCCCTGAAATCAAGGCGAGAAGCAAATCGCCTTCTTTCAATTTATCAACCTGCTGCATCATCTCTTGAGTCGCTTTCAGGTTGGACTGATCAGGAATGGGGTGAGCTGCCTCCAGTACCTTAATCTTCTTGGTCTTTTCACCGTGGCCGTAGCGCGTAATAACAACACCGCTTAAATCTTTTTCAGGCCATGTTTCCTCAACGGCAGCCGCCATGCTGGCAGCTGCTTTTCCTGCGCCGACAACTACCACGTCCCCTTCAAAACCAACGGGGACGTGCGGTGGTACGACCTTATGTGGGTCTGCCGCATCAATCGCAGCATAAAATGAATCCATTAACAGCTGCTCAAATTTATCTTTGCTCTTATTCAAGGGAACCTCTTCTTTTTGTCAAGTTTCCTAGATATTTACCTGTTCGGCTAGAGGGGTTTTCGCTTATTGTTTCCGGGGCGCCGACGGCGACCACTTGACCGCCTTCCGCTCCACCGCCCGGGCCTATGTCAATAACCCAGTCAGCTTCTCTAACCACTTCCAAGTTATGCTCAATAATTAGTAAAGTATTACCTGCTTTCTTTAATTTTTCAAGTACCGCTAATAACATGTCCACATCTTTGAAGTGCAAACCTGTTGTCGGTTCATCCAAAATATAAAGAGTTTTGCCGGTTGATCTCTTGGCTAGTTCTAATGCTAGCTTAATTCGTTGGGCTTCTCCACCCGACAGTGTCGTAGCGCTCTGGCCTAGTTTGATATAACCGAGGCCGACCTCCTGAAGGGTTTGAAGTTTTTTATAAATAACAGGAACGGCAGCAAAAAACTCAGCCGCCTGATCAACTGTTAAATCTAATACTTGGGCAATATTAAGCCCTTTGTACAGAACCTCTAATGTTTCGCGGTTATATCGCGTTCCGTGGCAGTGGTCGCAAGGCACGTACATATCCGGAAGGAAGTTCATTTCGACTTTAACCAGTCCTTCTCCTTCACATGCTTCGCATCGGCCTCCCTTCACGTTAAAAGAAAAGCGTGCCGAACCATACCCTCTTTCTCTGGCTATCGGTGTTTCCGCAAACAAATCTCTGATCGGACCGAAAATACCGCAGTATGTCGCCGGATTAGATCTAGGCGTCTTTCCAATAGGATCTTGATCGACGTGAATGACTTTGTCGAAATTTTCCAGTCCTTCGATTTTGTCAAAAGGCTGCGGTGTCTTTTTAGCACGGTTTAAGACATTTGCCGCATACGCATAAAGCGTCTCATTGACCAACGTAGATTTACCAGACCCGGACACACCGGTGACCACCGTCATCAAGCCGACCGGAATGCTGACATCAACGTTTTTAAGATTATTGCCCGAAGCTCCGTAAATTTTGATGAAATCTTTTCCCGGCTTGGTCTTCTTCAAGGTACGAATCTTTAATTCGCCCGTCAAATATTTCCCTGTAAGCGAATTCGGATTCTTTTCCACTTCTTTCGGAGTTCCTCGTGCGATTACTTCACCGCCTAGTCTTCCGGCTCCGGGGCCCATGTCAACGATGTAATCTGCTTCACGAATGGTATCCTCATCATGCTCAACCACAATAACGGAATTACCCAAGTCTCTGAGTCCTTTTAGAGTAGCAATTAGTCTGTCGTTATCGCATTGATGAAGGCCAATCGAAGGCTCATCTAAAACATACATCACACCGGAAAGCTGCGAACCGACTTGGCTGGCTAAACGAATACGCTGAGACTCTCCGCCGGAAAGTGTTGCGGCAGGACGACTCAAGGTTAAATATTCGAGCCCGACGTTATTTAAAAACCCAAGCCTGCTTATTATTTCTTGTATCAGCTTTCCGCCGATTTCTGCTCTTGCCCCTGACAAAGAGAGTTTTTTAAAGTATTCAAGAGCTTCTTTTAAAGATAAGCTTGTTATTTGAGAAATTGTTCTCTGCTGTTGACCGTCTCCGATTCGAACATTCGAAGAGGCTACATTAAGCCGAGAACCGGAGCAAGCAGAACATGGTCTAAGAGTTCGGTATTTTCCTAGCTCCTTTTTTAATGCTTCATTTGAGGCCCCGTCAAACCTTCTCTTCGTTATTGGAATAACACCTTCAAAGAGCTGGTTTCTTTGGATTTCTCTTCCCTCTCCGTCTTTGAATACGACCGGAATTTCTTCTTTACCGGAACCGTACAAAATAATATCTTGTTGCTGTTTAGAGAGGCGGTTCCATGGCTCTGTCAGAGGAATATTAAATTTAACGGCCACTGCTTCCAGCAACTGATAGTTATATGGGTTAAGCATCCCCCAGCCGTCGATTGCTCCGTCTTTCAGCGACAAATCCGGAAGAGAAATGAATTTTTCCGCATCAAATTCTTCCGCTTCGCCGAGTCCTCCGCAAACTTCACAAGCTCCGGCCGGACTATTGAAAGAGAACATGTTGGGTTCTAACCGATCCATCGTAAAGCCGCAATCCGGGCAAGCGAACTTGTTTGAAAAACATTCGGTCTGCCCCGATTCCAAGTCTTCGATAAGAACCATGCCGTCACCGATAAGCAGGGACGTTTCAATGGACTCAGCCAACCTCTGACGAATATCGGGGCGCATTTTAAGACGGTCTACAACGACATTGAGCTGATGATTTTCATCATCGTCGAGTGCAGGCAAATCCGGAACCGTGCAGACATTCCCGTCTATCTGAAAACGAGTAAAGCCTCTGCTTTGGAGGTCTTCCGTTTTATGCCGGATAACTTTTGAGGATGCACGACAAACCGGGGCGACTATCATGAGTTTGGAGCCGTCCTCCTTAAACTCAATAATTCTGTCTACGATTTCGCTGACGCTTGAAGCGTGGAGCGCCGTTCCGTGAGTCGGGCAATGCGGCACCCCCACTCTTGCAAACAGCAGTCTCAAATAATCGTAGATTTCTGTAATAGTGCCGACCGTTGAACGCGGACTTCTATTTGTACTTTTTTGCTCGATAGAAATTGCCGGAGAAAGCCCTTCAATGTGATCTACATCGGGCTTTTCCATTTGTTCCAAGAATTGACGGGCATACGTAGACAAACTTTCCACATACCTTCTCTGTCCTTCGGCATATAACGTATCAAATGCCAAAGAACTCTTACCGGATCCGGAAAGTCCTGTAATGACTACCAGTTTGCCTCTTGGCAGGGACAAGTCCACATTTTTCAGATTGTGGGTTCGTGCCCCTTGTATAACAATCTCTTTCATGATTTTTTTCTGCGATTTGCAACTATACATTTTTTATGAAAATTTTTCATTTTCATCGCCCCTCTCGATAAGCTCAAAAAGACATTAATAGGCGTAAGAGGCGATTAAACTCGCTGTTCTCAGAGTTAATTTTTTCGACTCTGTTAAAATGTTCTGATCTGTAGAAATTTTCAAGGAAAGCCAATGGCGTCTCTTAATAAAGTACTTATCATCGGCAATTTAGGCCGTGATCCTGAGACCCGCTTCGCAACGGAAGGGGGCTTGCAAATTACGACGATTAACGTTGCCACTTCCCGCTCTTACCGCAGCCAGGCGTCAGGCCAACTGGTAGAAGAGACGGAATGGCACCGCATCGTTTTCTTCGGAAAGCAGGCAGAAACCATTCAAAAATATCTTAGAAAGGGCTCTGCCGTTTACGTTGAAGGAAGATTGAGAACACGCAAATGGGAAAAAGACGGCGTTACTCACTATGCGACGGAAATCATGGGTGAGAATTTCCAATTCTTAGATCGCAGATCTGACTCCGGCGCCTCTTCTTATCCGGCCGACTCTTACAGCTCCGAACCCGCTTTTAATTCTCAGCCGTACGGCGCTCGCCAAGCACCGGCTCAAAGTTTTGAAAAACCGGTTTCGCCAGCTCCGGCTTATCCGCAGACCAACTACAACCGCCCGGCTCAACAGACACCGGCGGCTCCGCAACCAGCTCCGAATGCAGATCCTTTCGGAGGAGATGACGAGGACATTCCGTTCTAATTCAAAAGAAAAGGTCTCATTAGCCGTCTTTTTGGGCGGCTTTTCTTTTGCCTAGCTTTTTAGGTCCGGTCCCCATCGAAAGAATAACAACATTGGCAAGGACCATGGCAATACCCAAACATTCCGCCAAACCAAGTTTTAAGCCCATAAAGGCAACACCGAATATGAAAGCGGATAAAGGCTCTAAGCACACCACCAAACCAACGATAACCGGCGACAAATATTTCAAACTTTCCAGATAAAGCCAAAAGGCAGCGACGGTTCCGAAAACAACAATAAACAGAAAAGCAGCAAGTCCGGCAAGGTTAAACGTAAAAAGGACGTACCACGGCATCGTAATGGAAAATCCAACGATGCCTCCAAACAACAAACCCCAACTGACTACAGGAATAACTCCCCACTTATCAATAAGGGCCTTCGGCTGGATGGAGTAAACCGTAGAAAGTCCAACACAGACCAAACCCCAGAATACCGCCTGCCAGTTCAAGTCGAAACTAAGGAAGTTGCCCTTGGAAACTAGTAAAAGCACTCCGAAAAAGGCCAATGTGCAGCAAAACAGTTCTTTTCGAGTAAAACTTTTCTTGCCACGCAAAACCAAGTAAAAACCTGCCGCCAAAGGCACTAAAGCTAAGAAAATTGCTCCGGTACCTGCGTTGGAATAGTAAATAGCCAAGAAAAACGTAAGGTGGCCACCTAATATTTCCAGCCCGCTCAACGCGATTCCAAATAATGCTGCTCGGGAGGAAAAAGGTGCCATTAGCACTTTTCTTGCGACTGCAAAGTTAATAGCCACCAGCAAGAATCCGGCAGCCAAAAGCCGCAGTCCAACCAGTTCCAAGGGCTGGATAGAAGAATTTTCGAAGAGATATTGAACGGACACGCCCATTCCTCCCCAAAATACGGAAGCTAAGGAGGCCAATGCGATACCGAAAAAAGCACCTCGTGACTTTTGAGGTGCAAGAGTGTTATTTATATCTTGTGCTGCAACTGCAGCCGTCGTTGTCTTTTCCATACTCGAGATTCTCGTACAAAAAAGCCCATCTTTGGGAGGTTTCTCCTTCGTTGGACTGGATTACCAGGAGTCTTGCACTCACATAAGCATTCGGAAGAAACACCGAGAATAAAGTCAGATTACAGCCTTTTTAGAAACTATCTGAAGAGTTCTTGATTTACTCCAAACTACGCACGTATGAAAATGCGAATACTTTTTCTTTCCTCTTATCAACAAAAGATAACCTCAAACCAAGGAGAAAAAGATGAAACAATTCCATAAGCTGGGAGCTAAGGATATCGGAGAAGGTATTCAATTCGCCGATATCCTTGCTGAAATCTAGACCGCTTATTCGTGTCTTACCGCTTCAATCGGGTCGAGCTTTGCTGCTCTTCTAGCTGGGAAATAACCGAAAAGAACCCCAATAAATGCGGCAAAACCAAATGCCAGTAAATTAATCGCCGGACTGAATACGAAGGGCACTTGCATATAGGAAGTCAATGCGATCGAAGCGACCAACGCAAGCACAACACCTATTAATCCGCCTAAGCAAGCCAACATAATGGATTCAATCAGGAATTGCAGAAGCACTTCTCTTTCCATTGCGCCGATAGCCAATCGCACACCAATCTCGCGAGTACGCTCCGTTACGCTGACGAGCATAATATTCATAATCCCGATGCCGCCTACCAAAAGACTGACGGCAGCCACGGCACCAAGCAGCATCGTCATTACCTGACTAGTCTTGGAGATGGTTTCAATGAGCTCAGAGGTGTCTAACACGTTAAAGTTATCAGCATCCCCCGAGGATAAAGAACGCCTTTCTCTTAGAAGCAGTCTTACGCCCTCTTTCACGCGTTCGATGTCGCTCTGAGGCTCAATTGCCACCGTTATCAAAGGAACACGGACATTTCCGCTCAACCGTCTTTGGAAAGTATTTAATGGAATGATGACAATATCGTCTTTATCCTGTCCGAATCCGCTTTGTCCTTTAGCATCCAACAGTCCGACCACCTGGCAAGAAAACCCTTTAATGCGAACAAGTTTTCCAAGAACGGATTGATTGTCAAAGAGTTCTTTTTGTAGTGTCTGGCCAATTACGCACACAGCGCTTCCAGCCCTCACCTCAGCCGGTTCAAAAAATCTACCCTCTTTCAAAGTCAGATTGTTTACATCAAAGTAAGAGTTGGTCGATCCTACGACGGTGGTCAGCCAGTTTTTCCCATTGGCAACGACAACGGTTGAATTACTTCTGGAAGGAGCGACCGCACGAATACCGGCAATTTGCTGTGAAATAGCTTCTGCATCTGCTTCTTTAAAAGACGGAGCTCCGATAGATTGTCCCGGGCCCATTCTTTGACCCGGACGGATCATCAAAGTATCCGAGCCGAGAGATGCGATTTGATCGCGAACCTGCTGAGTTGCTCCATTACCGACCGTAACCATCGTAATAACGGCCGCCACGCCAATCACAATACCCAACACCGTCAGCATTGAGCGAAGAGGATTGCGGAAGATTTGTCTCAGAGCTAGTAATAAAGCGTTGCCTATCATGTGAACTCCTCCGCAGAATCGGAAGCCAAGCGTCCGTCACGAAAGTGAACTTTTCGTTTGGCGTACTCGGCCATATCCGGCTCATGGGTAACCAACGCGACGGTAATTTTCTCTTCTTCATTAAGTTGCTGAAGAAGTTCCATAATTTCTACACTTCGATGAGAATCCAAACTTCCCGTCGGTTCGTCGGCCAAAAGAAGTTTCGGCCTTGTCACGATGGCTCGTGCGATTGCCACACGCTGCTGCTGACCTCCGGATAATTCAGCGGGTGTATGATCTTTCCACGGCGTTAGTCCGACTTTTTCGAGGGCTTCCATGGCTCGCTCATGACGCACCTTTGCCGGTTCTCCGCGGTAGAGAAGAGGAAGTTCAACATTTTCCAAGGCACTTGTGCGGGCGAGCAAATTGAATCCTTGGAACACAAATCCCAAGTATTTTCTTCTTAAAAGGGCGCGTTGGTCACGCGAGAAATGCTCTACGTGATAACCGTTGAATAGATACTGACCGCAAGTCGGAGTATCTAAAGCCCCGATGAGGTTCATGCAAGTTGATTTTCCCGAACCGCTCGGTCCCATGATAGCTACGAACTCACCGTCGTATATTTTTAAATTTACGTCTTGGAGGGCATTGAACGCAGTTTCTCCCGAACCGTAGCGTTTTCCTATACCTCTAAGCTCGACTAAAGGCGTTTCGTTTCGAGGCATTATGCACCTCTGCGTTGATCAATAATTATTTCCTGTCCGGGTTTCAAATCTCCCTCTAAAACTTGCGTGACCTTTCCGTCACTCACGCCGATGGTAAGAGGAAGTTCAGTAGGTTCTCCATTTTTAATCACATAGACGGTAGCCGGCTTGCTGGTGACGGAGGAACTGGAAACCGTTCCGGCCGTTTTCTGTTTTCTGTTGTGCATAGGAGGCCCGAACATGCTCATTGTCGGGGCTTTGTTTTCTGTCTTTGTGACCGGTTTAAACCTAAGGGCGGTATTCGGCACCAGCAGTCCGTCTTTAATAGCAACCGTTTGAATATTTGCAGTTGCAGTCATACCCGGTCTCAGCATCAAATCCGGATTTTTGACGGACAGATAGGTCACGTAGGTGACAACGTTATCCGTCTTAGTTGATCCGAAGGCAACCTTGGTAATATCTGCCGGGAACTTTTTGTCCGGATAGGCACTGACCGTGAAATAGGCCCTCTGCCCCGGTTTAACAACTCCCACGTCTGCTTCATCGACGTTTACTTGCAGTTCCAAGTCTTTCATGTCGGTTGCGATTGTCAGAAGTTCTACTGCCTGCAAACTAGCCGCAACGGCATAACCGTTCTCAACCTTTCTTGTGAGAACTATTCCGTCGATAGGAGATTTAATCTGTGTTTTGGAGAGATCCGACTGTGCTGACTTTAAGGCCTCTTCACTGTCAATAATTTTTGCCTCAGCACTCTGAACGGAGGCTTCAGCTCTCGCCACTATCGCAACCTGGCTGTCAATTTCGGTCTTACTCGGGCTCTTTCCGCCGGAAAGTCTTCTGACCTCATTTAAACGGGCAAGTTTTGCCTGTGCCTCTTTCAGAGTCGCTTTAGCCTCGGCTAAAGCGGCTTTTGACAACTCCAGGTTTGCTTTGGCGCGTTCTACGGACGCTTTGAGCTTAGTGTCATCCAGTTCAATCAAAACATCGCCTGCCTTAACCTCATCATTAACGTCTACGGCTACATTTCTAACAATACCTGACAGTTCACTGCCGATACTGACGGTTCTTACCGGCTGAATAGTCCCGTTAGCCGAAACCTCAACCGAAAGATTCCCTTTTTCTGCTTTCGCAGTTACGTAAGAGACTTTCGAGGATTTGGAATCTTGGTACCATGTCCAGCCCCCGTAGGCTCCTCCCGCAAGGACAGCCAAAATAAGCCAAGTAGACAGTCTTTTAAAGACCGGTTTTTTAACTGAATCTCCGAGAAGAGATGTTATATCTGTCTTATCATTTTTATTTTCTGACATCGTTTTCTTCCTTCTGGTTCAAAGAACTTTTCCATCCGCCGCCGAGTGCGTTATACAGGTCGATAAAAGACAAGGAGAGGTTAGCCTCCGTCTGAGCCAATTGCTCCTCGACAGTCAACAGTGTCCTTTGTGTAGTAAGAACAACCGTAAAATCCTGCAGCCCGGCCTGGTAATTCTGTCTTGCATTCGTTGCTGCACGTTTAGCGGATTCCACCGCTACCTGCAGAGACTTGATCCGCTGCTGGACCGCCCAGATGTCATTTAATGCATCTTCTATTTCCTGAATACCCGTGAGCAAAGCTGCTTCATACCTAGCGTTAGCCGCTTGGACCTGAGCATCTCGCTGCTCAACTTGTGCCCGGAGTGCGCCGGCATTAAAAATCGGTAAATTGATAGAACCCAAGATCGAAGAATTATGAGTGCCGGGGTCTCCCAACATTCCAACCGTCACGCCTGCCAAACCCAAACTTCCGTTAATGGTTAAGCTTGGGAATAAAGCGGACCTTGCCGATGTATGGCGAGCCATTGCGGCCATAACATCTGCCTCCGCCGCTCTAACATCCGGGCGATGTCTCAAAGTATCCGCCGGAATACTTAGACTGAGATTATTAGGCGGCACCGGAATCTGCTTTACGGGAAGAATTCCGATGCTTTCCGGTTTTTGACTAGTCAGTTTTGCCAAAAGATTTCGGTTTCTTACGACATTGGCTTTATGAGAAGGAATACTGGCGCGAGTCTGCTCTAAAGAGGTACGAGCCTGATCAACGTCCGTAGAATCTACTAGACCTGAGCGGTATCTCCAATCGGCAATATCCAAAGCCTCTTTCTGAGTTTTTAGATTCTGCTCGGCCACGGAGACTTGCCTTTGGGCTAGACGAAGATTGACATAGGCTGCGGCAACTTGAGCGGCAATTGCTGTTTGAACATCTCCTAAAGAAGCATCCGCAGACATTAGATCGGCTTTACTCGCCAAATAATCTGCGTAGTTTCCGCCTGCATCGATAGTCCAGCTTCCGTTTACTCCGATTGAAAAGCTGTTAGCGCCTGTACGTTTGGAGTGACTGCGTCCGCCCGATCCGGTCCCGTTAACTTTAGGAACTAAATTTGATCCGCTTACCGTCAAGCCAGCCATGGCATATCTCAGATTAGCTTGAGCCTCTTTGACGGAGGTATTGGCCGACATCGCACGGGAAATCAAATCCGAAAGCTCTGCTTCTTCCCAAGAACTCCACCAATCGGCCGTATCTTGAGAAAGATGCGGATTTAATGCAGGAGCATTCCATTGGGAAGGAATGACAGATTTTTGCTCAGGGCTCATTTCGAAATCAGGAGTAGTCACACATCCTGTCAACAAAGCGGCTAAGCATGCGGCTGAAAGTAGATAAATCCTGGGCATCATAGGTTTCTTCTAATCTAATTCCTGAAATGATTTTCTCAACTAAATCCGAATCAGTAAGAAACCAAGTTTTTCACATTGAAAATAGTTGTTTCCTATGCAACGCATTTTTACTATTGAAAATCAAAGAAAAAATGCTTCTTATCCCAGGTTGAGAAAAGAAGCAGAGAGCAATTTTGACGTCAACTCCAACTGGCTAGCCGTTCTTATTGTTTAGAACGTCTAAGACCTTGTCAATCAAACCCGGATTAGATGCCACGGCAGAGAGCTCTTTAAGAGGATTTCCTCCGCTTGTACTGCAAATTACGCCCTTAGCTCCTTCGATAACAGGGACAACCGCTGCTACATCCCAATAATTCAATTCATTGTCCAGCATGATATCGGCACCGCCGGTAGCTACGGCGAAATAACCGAAGCAATCGCCCCAGGTCCGATAAAGTTTTACTTGGTCAATAAGGTCTTGAATCACTTTGGTTCCGTGCTGCTCGGGAGTGGTCCAGTGGGAACTAGTGAGCAATGTGGCCTGGCTAAGGTCCGTGGTGTTTCTCACTTCGCAGGGAATTTCTTGATTATCGGACAAATGCAGAACCGTTTTTTTCCCGTCTCCGATAAGCCAAGCTCCGACTTGCGGATGAGAAATAACGCCGATCAAAGGTTTAAAACCATCTCCGTTGTCTTTTTCCAGTGCAATCAAAGTTCCGAACTGAAAAGCATTTGTGATGAAGTTCTTAGTTCCGTCAATAGGGTCCAGAATCCAGCGGTAATGAGGATAATCACCAACTGGTTCTTTAATTCCGAATTCTTCCCCGTAAATTCCATGATGCGGATACTCCTGTTCGAGCCACTCTCTCATCACCTTCTCTGCTCCGCGGTCTGCGGCAGTAACCGGTGTGTGGTCGCTCTTCTCTAACACCGCGATGCCGCATAAAAATCTCGGCAGAATTTCTTTATTAGCAAGGCTAATAAGCTGTCTGAAAGATGGTTCAAATTTCTGGAATTCTTCGGGAGAACAATCTCCGCAGTAGGTCTTTTTTTGCATTGCACTCGACTCCTATTGAGAGAGATTTAAAAAATTTTAAAAATACCTCTCGACAAACGTTGAGTCATGGTACACAATCCAAAGATAATTTTTAGCATTTTCATAAATATTAGGGAGTAATTATGCCCATCTTCTCAACCGAAAATCTTCGAACAGTTGCATTACTTGGTCATGGCGGCTCAGGCAAAACCACGTTGGCAGAAGGCATTCTTGCCAAGAGCGGAATGATCATTACATGCGGCTCTGTCGAAAGAGGAACGACAGTATGCGATTCTGACCCACTTGAAAAAGCCGTTCAGCACTCCTTGAGAGCAGCCTGCACACACTTCGAAGCCGATAAAGAGGATGGGACTGAAGTCCGCGTTCATATGATTGATACCCCGGGATACCCTGACTTCGTCGGTCAGGCTCTCGGCTCTCTCGATGCTGTCAAAACAGCAGCCATTGTTGTTGACGCCACAGCTGGCATCCAGCTCATGACACGCAGAATGATGGACTGGGCAAAAGAACGCAATCTCAACAGAATCCTTATCGTCAACAAAATTGATGCAGAACACGTCGATCTTCCGAAACTCATCGAAGAATTGAAGGAAGCCTTCGGTAATGAAGTCATGCCGATTAACCTTCCGGCTAACAACGGAGCACGCGTTATCGACTGCTTTGCTAAAGATCACGGCGAAGCGGATTTCCTCAGCGTTGAAGAAGTACACCGTCAATTCATCGAACAGGTTGTTGAAGTAGATGATGAGGCCATGGAAAAATATTTGGAAGAAGGCAATGCAGATCCTTCCACTCTTCACGGCCCATTAACTCAAGCACTTCGTGAAGGCCACATCATTCCAATCTGCTTCGTTTCCGGCAGGACAGGCGCCGGAGTTGACGATCTGATTAACGTTATGGTCCGCCATCTCCCGAACCCTGCTGAAAGTAACGATCCGTTGTTCACAGATGCTGAAGGCAACGACATCAAGTTAATTCCTGATCCGGAACTTCCATTGGTTGCTCATGTATTCAAAGTCGTTAACGACCCGTACATCGGCAAAGTCGGCGTATTCAGAATTCATCAGGGCACAATGCGCCGTGATGATTTGCTCTTCGTAGGCGACAACAAGAAAGCTATCAAGGTTTCTCACCCGATGATTCTTCAGGGTAAGGAAACTACAGAAGTCCGCGAACTGGTTCCGGGCGATATCGGCGTTATTTCCAAGATCGATGAATTGGTTTTCGACAGCGTCATTCATGCCTCTCATGATCACGACAACATCCGCATGAAACCGCTAAGCTTCCCGAAACCGATGTATGGCTTGGCAATTGCCCCGGCACGTCGCGGCGATGAAGGCAGATTGTCTGACATCCTCAACAAGATGCTCTCCGAAGACCCAACATTGGAACTCGAGCACGATACTACCTTGAATGAAACCGTTCTTCGCGGTATTAGCGCACAGCACTTGAAGAGCGTTCTCGAAAGAATGGCCGCTCAGTTCAAACTCGAAGTCAACACACGCACACCGCGTATTCCATACCGTGAAACAATTGCACAAGGTGCGGAAGGCCACGCTCGTCATAAGAAACAAACCGGCGGTGCAGGCCAGTTCGGTGAAGTTTATCTGCGTATCGAACCGAAAGAAAGAGGAACAGGCTTTGAATTCGTTGATGAAGTCAAAGGCGGTGCTATTCCTTATAACTTCATTCCAGCCGTTGAAAAGGGTGTTCGTGAAGCTTTAACTTCCGGCTATGTCGCCGGCTACCCGGTTCACGATGTCCGCGTTGTGGTCTATGACGGTAAGAGCCACCCCGTTGACTCCAAGGAAGTTGCTTTCGTTTCTGCCGGCCGCAAAGCTATGCTTGATGCCATTGCAAAAGCCAAACCGACTCTTCTTGAACCAATCGTCGATATTGAAATCGTTGCTCCCGACAGCGCCATCGGCGACATCACCGGTGACTTGGCAAGCAGACGCGGTCAGGTTACAGGGACAGCCAATATGGCAGGCGGCATGATGATTATTTCCGGCGTTGTTCCTTTGGCAGAGCTCGACGGCTATGCAGCACGCTTGAATGCCATCACTCAGGGCGCCGGCAGCTACTCCATGGAACTTTCCGGATACGCTCCGGTTCCTGTCCAGAAACAGATGGAACTGGCTGCAAACTTCCAACGTAAGGATGAAGACGACTAATCTTTGATTAGTTAACTGTCATTTTGAAGAAGAGCCGCAGACGATGCGGCTTTTCTTTTTGCTCAAAACATTCTGAGGTTTTCAATAGGAGTACTTTCAAAAAACTATAATGTTTCACCTTTGAGACTTAATCATTTTTTTTGAAATGCCAATTTACGCTTACAAGTGTTCTAACTGCGGATATACAAAAGACGCACTGCAAAAAATGTCTGACGCTCCGCTGACTCATTGTCCGCATTGCGGGAAAGAAACATTGGTCAAGCAGCTCTCTGCTCCCGGATTCGAACTGAAGGGCAAAGGTTGGTATGCGACTGATTTCAAGGGAGGCTCTTCAGCCGCTCTTCCCGCTTCACACGCAAACGAAAACAAATCCTCTGAAAGCAAGTAGTTAGTCCAAAGAAGTGCTCTCGCAAAATAACCTGAGCCGAATTTGGAACTTAACTATCAGTTAATTTAGAATATATCGGATTGACACTATAAAGACTCCTTAGTAGGGGTCTAATTTTTGCGGAGTACTTCATGCGCACAGAATATGCAGGCCTTATTGATGACAAGTTCATCGGTAAAACCGTAACCCTGTACGGTTGGGCCCATCGTCGCCGCGACCACGGCGGTGTTATCTTTATCGACCTTCGCGACAGAGAAGGTCTTGTTCAGGTGGTTTGTGATCCGGACCGTCCCGACGTGTTTGAAACGGCTGACAAAGTCCGTAATGAATATGTTATTGAAGTGAAAGGTCTTGTCAGACCGCGTCCTGAAGGCACTCGTAATGACAATCTGATTTCCGGCGGCGTTGAAGTGCTTGCTCAAGAAATGAAGATTTTGAATCCTTCAGCCACACCTCCGTTCCTTTTAGACGACGAAAACCTCTCCGAAACAACTCGTTTAACATACCGTGTTTTGGACTTGAGACGTCTTCCGATGCAGCGCAACATGAAGCTGCGCTACAAAGCAGCCATGGCTTTCCGCCGTCATTTGGACGAACTCGGATTCATCGACATCGAAACTCCGATGCTGACAAAGAGCACCCCGGAAGGTGCCCGCGACTACTTGGTCCCGTCTCGTGTTCACGACGGCCACTTCTATGCTTTGCCGCAGTCTCCTCAGCTCTTCAAGCAGATGCTGATGTGCGCAGGCTTTGACAGATACTATCAAATCGTCAAATGCTTCCGCGACGAAGACTTACGTGCCGACAGACAGCCTGAATTCACACAGGTTGATATCGAAACCAGCTTCCTTAACGAGCAGGAAATCCGCGACATTATGGAAAATTTGGTTCGTCACGTATTCAAAGAAACCATTAATGTTGACTTAGTTGATCCGTTCCCAATCATGGTTTATGCAGACGCCATGAACAAGTACGGTTCCGACAAACCTGACTTGAGAGTCAAGCTTCAGCTCACAGAGCTCACAGACTTGATGACAAATGTCGACTTCAAGGTATTCAAGTCCGCTACAGAATTGTCTGACGGCCGCGTCATGGCTTTGAGAGTTCCGCAAGGTGCTCAGATGCCGCGCAGCGAAATCGACTCCTACACAGACTTTGTCAAGATTTACGGAGCCAAAGGCTTGGCCTACATTAAGGTCAACGAAAAAGCCAAGGGCAGAGACGGTCTCCAGAGCCCGATCGTTAAGAACTTGAGCGATGAAGTTCTTACTGAGATTCTCAACAGAACCGGTGCTGAAGACGGCGACGTTATTTTCTTCGGTGCTGACCGTAAGAAGATCGTTTTTGACTCTCTCGGTGCACTGCGCCTCAAGATCGGTCACAGCGACTTCGGTAAATCTCACGGTTTGTTCGAAGAAGGCTGGAAACCTCTTTGGGTCATCGACTTCCCGATGTTCGAATTCGATGAAGAAGAAGATCGTTGGGTTGCTTGCCACCATCCGTTCACAAGCCCGAAAGACGGCCATGAAGACGAATTGGTTACCGATCCTGAACATTGCTTAGCCAAAGCATACGATATGGTTCTTAACGGCTGGGAAATTGGCGGCGGTTCTATCCGTATCCACAAAGCAGACGTCCAGAGCAAAGTCTTTAATGCATTGAAGATTGGTCCGGAAGAAGCCAGACAGAAGTTCGGCTTCCTGCTTGACGCTCTCCAGTTCGGTGCTCCTCCGCACGGCGGTATCGCTTTCGGTCTCGACCGTATCGTTACCATGATGACCGGTGCAGACTCCATCCGCGACGTCATCGCCTTCCCGAAGACACAGCGTGCACAGTGCTTGCTCACACAGGCTCCTTCTCCGGTTGATGAGAAGCAGCTCAGAGAACTTCACATTCGTCTTCGCAACGAACACAAGCATGACTAGTATCTGATTAGCTTCTGCACAAAACGCGGCCTCGGCCGCGTTTTTGTTTTAGCTGAAGCATGTGATAGCTACACCTTTTCTTGTCCACCGAGTATCGCGTTTCCCTTTGTGATCCACAAAATAAGACAACCGAGCAAACAAATACCAATCAATCCCGCTCCGGCATATCCAAGCGAAGAAAAACCGAATGCAACGGAAAGATGACTTCCCAAGAAGGCGCCTCCGCCGATACCAATATTAAAGATTCCGCTGAAAAGTGCTGTGGCAACGTCTGCGGCATCCTTCGCATAACGCAGCAGAATCGTTTGAAATGCCAGGATGACCGCAGTGGTACTTGCACCCCAGAAAACTGCCATGACCAAGAAAGCGTTCCAGTGAGGAGCAAGCATCGTAATGGAGGCTAAAGAGCATGTCACGATGAAAAGAGGAATGACAAGAGCCGCTGAGGTATGTTTATCGACAAACTTGGAGCCGATTACCGTTCCTAAAATTCCGGAAATACCATAAACAAACAACGCAACAACGGTGGTTGATTCACTGACGCCCCCGATATTCATCAGAATCGGGGCAATAAAGGAATAAGCCGTAAACTGTCCTAAAACGACGGTAACGGTCAGAAGATACAGCTGAACAATCGGAGGACGTCTAAAGAGAACAGGCAGGCTCTTCAGAGATCCGGCCCTATCACTCTGACAAATCGGAAGCACGAAATAGATAAGTACTAAAACGATAAGAGCAGCGATACCGACAATAAAGAAAGCGCCTTGCCAGCCAACTTCTTGTCCTAATCTCGTACCGATAGGCACACCAAGAACTGTAGCAACGATACTGCCGCCCATAACCGCCGCCAATCCCAAAGATTGTTTGCCGAACGGCGCTGTTCTCGCCGCTAGCGGCGTCATGATGGACCAGAAAATGGAATGTGTGAACGCAACGCAAATTCGCGCGCCCATCAATTTCACAAAAGTATCAGCCCACAAAACAATGAAGTGACTTGCCGCAAAAAGAACAAGCAGCGCCAATAACAGCTTTCGTCTTTCCAACTTTGCCGTCATCACCGTCAAAGGAAGCGACATCAAAGCTACTACCCAGGCATAGACAGTAATAATTAAGCCGGTTTGAGATGTCGTCTCATGCAGGCTTTCTGCGATATTAGGAAGAAGACCAACCGGGAGGAATTCCGAAGTATTGAATACAAAAGCGGCAAAAGCTAACCCAATAGTTGGCAGCCACGCTTTAAAGCCGAATTTGTGCCGTTGAGGAACAGACATTTAATTGCTTAGTAAAAAGAAGAGGCGCAAAAATACCCAAACTTAGATATTTTTATCGTCATCCCCGTCTCTTTGCGTCCAAGGATCAATGCTGATGACATATCTGAGAACTTCATTTGTCTTATTGTCAAAGTCAACCCATAAAGCCCAGTCCATGCCGCCATCTTGAAAGCGGTACATATAGGTATGTTCGCCCGATAGTGCGTAAGTCCACTTTTCGCAAGGATGTCCGAACATGTTGTAGATATCCTGCTCGTTCATTACCTTGGGTTTGATTTCATTGAAATACTTCTGCTGAAGAAGATTCTCTTTGAAAATTAAATGCCCTTCTTTATTAAAAATCATGACATAGGACTGCTGGCCCATTGGCTGCAGGGAGTAAACCACCCGAAGAGACCCATCAGGAAGAACTATTCTTGAATCCGGAGCTCCGAGCTTATCCATTACGGAATCATAGGAAGTTCCTAAGCCCACTGAATCAGGATGCGCACACGCTGCAAGCAGCCCAAATATAAAAGCCAATGCTACGGTTTTCAAAGAGTTGAGGTATTTCGTCATAATCTTCACCTATTTGATCTCCGGATAAGCTGCTTTTGTGGAGTTAAGCAGGTCCAGATAAATCTTTTTAACATTTTCTTCGGAACAACCCATTAAGACTGCATCATCGATAGCATCCTGGAGAAGATGCTTGATCTCGTCATAATTCTCATTCAAAACTTTTACTTTTTCAGTACAAGACACTAAGGAGCCGTCGGGCTTTTTCCAATACTTCTCTTCGTCTTTTTTCATTTTTACCACTTATTCTGATATTGCTTTTGGAATCTTACTCATTTCAAACCAGATATTTGAAAGATGTTCCTCTATCTTGGCTGTCACCATAATATTGTTCAAATCTTCTCCTCTGCTCGTTTAAACTTCCCAAGGTGGAAGTTTGAAAGGCAAACAAAATGGACTTTAGGCATTATTTGAACGTTCTATTCAATCCTAAAAGCATCGCTGTTGTGGGAGCCAGTGAGAAAGCCGGAAGCCTTGGGACAACGATGTGGGAGCATCTGATTGCAGGGCACGGAGCTGCCGACCTATTTGCAATCAACCCGAAATACAAAACTCTGGGAACTTATAAATGCTATCCCACGCTGAGTGCCGTTAAGCAGAGCCTGGACTTAGTCGTCATTGTTTGTCCTCCGGAGCATTACGTCAAAATCCTTACCGCTGCGTTAGAGAATAAAGTCAAAGCCGTACTTCTTTGCGGAGGCTTCCCGAAAACAGAACTCACGGAAGATTTTTATAACAAACTTGACGAGTGCAAAAAGGCCGGAATGTACATCGTCGGTCCTCAGTCCCTCGGTTACTTATGCCCTCCCGCCGCACTAAATGTCTCCTTCCTTCCTCATATGCCGATGGCCGGCAATATCGGCCTTATCAGTCAGTCCCCAGGACTCGTGCACACGATCATTAATATTGCCTCCAGCTGTAAAGGAGGCTTCTCTTACGTTATCGATCCGGGACTGGAGTATTCATTAACGACAGCAGATTACATTGACTTATTAGCTCAAGATAATCAGACACAGTGCATTGTTCTTTACGTTGAAAACTTTAAAGATCCGAGAAGAATGCTCTCGGCCATTCGTTTGGCAGCGAAGAATAAGCCGGTCATTCTGCTTAAAGGCGGAAAATCAGCACTCTCGGGCGACATCGTCATTAACAACAACGGTCGACCGCAAGATCATCACGATGTAATCGAAAAAGCCTTAAAACGTTCGGGCGCCCTTCTCTTGGATTCCATCTATGACTTGTCTTACGCAATCCAGGCTTTCTCTTTAAGAAAAGCATTCTTTGACGGAGCCCTATACTGCATCGTCAACAGCAAAGGACTGGATACCTTGGTTGCCGATACCATGGGCACCTACGGGATCGTGCCGGCAGTAATTTCTCCTGAAGCTGCGGAAGTTCTCAGCACGAAATTTAAAGTACTTTTTCCGTTTGCAAACCCAATTAATGTCGGTGTAGATGCCTCACCGAAGACCATTTCGCAGATTTTGGATTTTTCTTTAAAGCAAGAAAACTGCTCGGGCGTTCTCTTGGCTTTTGTTTCTAATCCTTTAATTTCTCCGGTAGATATTGCAAAAGCCATTGCGCCCATCATTAAACAAGCATCAAAGCCGGTTATCACAGCATGGCTTGGATCTCACGAAATTGAGCCGGCAATCAAGTATTTACTCAACAACGGCATTCTTGCTTTGGAAGGAATAAAGAATGCTTGCCTATCGGTTTCGTTGACAGAAAAATTCTTTAACTTTAGAAAAAATCAGAGCGCATTATCCGTGCCCCCACAGTCTCTGTCGGATAGAAACTTTGCCGGTGCCAGAAAGATTATCCAGCAGGCTAAAAAAGAAGATCGAAATATTCTTTACGACGAAGAGGCTAAGCGTCTCCTAGCCAGTATCGGCTTTGAAACAACAGCTTCTTTGTATGCCGGCTCTTTAGGCGAAACTATTGAAGCCTCGAAAGCTCTCGGTTTTCCGGTTGCCTTAAAAATCCGCAGTGACGGAATTCTCTCTAAGAGCGACATCGGAGGAGTAATCCTTGGAATCCGCAACGAAAAAGAACTCAGAAACGCCTATAAAGCACTTCAGACGAAAGCCGAAGAAAACCACATTCCTGAAGAAGATTTTGCCGTCACCATCCAGAGAACCCTCAGTGATGCCTACGCCAGAGAACTGAAAGTCGGAATGAGGAATACTAAACAGTTTGGTCCCGTTGTTTACATCGGGGTAGGCGGCTTATACGGCGATTTGGGATTCAAAGAAGAATTCAACTTCGCTCCTATCTCCAAGTCAGATGCTCTACAACTCTTGGATTCTCCTTCAATCAGTAAACTGCTTTCAGCCTACAAAGGCTTCCCTGAAGTCAATAAAGAATTGCTCTGCACTGCCCTTCTGCGTCTTTCTCAGGCAGCTGTTTCCATCCCGGCTCTGAAGTCCATTGACATTGATCCTCTTCTTGTGGGATCGGATTCCGCCATTGTTTTAGATGCCCATGCCGCTATTTGGGACAAGCCGCTAAAACCTTCTGCTAAAGCGGAACATTTAGTATTCCCGACGGTGCTTTCCAAGCCGGCGAAGAAAATTTCCGGAGACTTCGGAGAGTTGCTGCTCAGACAAGCTCAGCCGGCCGATATTGAAGGTTTTACCAACTACATCACTAATCTTTCAGAAAGCTCCATGCGCCTGCGCTTCCATGGACTGAGCACAACCTCGGAAGAAATTGCTGCAAGAGCCTTGACCAATGATCCTGACCGCTCCTACACGATTATTCTGACTGAACCTTCCAAGACTCGGCCTGCCGTTGTAGGTGAAGCTACCTTCTCGCTGCTGCCTAACGGCAAATCGGCGGAGTTCGGCATCTCGATCGCAGACAACTACCAAAGAAAAGGACTGTCTAAGTTTTTAATGGCAGCTTTGGAAGAAGAAGCTCTTTCAAGAGGCCTGACTGAACTGGTGGGCTACGTTCTCAAAGATAACGGGGGCATGTCCAAGATGATGCAAAAACGCGGATACAGTCAAACTGAAGATGAGGCAGATCCGCACATTAACCTTTTCTCCCTTGAATTGCCTGAAGAGGCTTCTGATTAAAACTTCTCCAATGAACAAGAGACACCCGAAGGTGTCTCTTAACCAAGGAGAACTATTTAGAGGTTAACGGTTGCCGTGGCAGGAAGCACAGAAGTTAACTTGCTCGGCATGACCTTTGTGACACTCTGTACAAGCCAAGTCTTCGAAATGCGGCTTATGAGGATTAAGGTTGTCGAACTTAGGCTTGATTTTTTCACCTGCAACCTTGAGCTGTTCCTCATTGTGGCATTTCAAACAATCAGTCCTTTCGACATCGTCACCACCCTTCATTGTCTTATGGCAAGACGTGCAGGGAATACTCTTCTTCATGTGGCTGTCGGCTATTCCGGCTGCATTGGCGTTCAGAGCCAAGACCAGAAAGGATGACAGGCATAGGATTAATAGTCTGAACTTCATAGGACCACCTTACTTAGCTGCAGTTGCCGCTGCTTGTTGGCCGGCGATTCTTCCGAATACAAAGTTATCGATAAGGGCATTTCCGCCTGCACGGTTTGTACCGTGGATACCACCGGTAGTTTCGCCTGCTGCATAAAGACCCGGGATAACCTTGCCGTTAACGTCAACAACTTGTGCCTGAGGAGTAATTCTCAAACCACCGCAGCTGAAGTGAACGTCCTGAGTTTCGGTTCCGAAATAATATGGAGGTTTGTTAATCAACTGAGTAAATGTTGTCTTACCGAAATCCGGATCTTCTTTCTTAGCAGCGAATTCGTTGTAACGATCAAGTGTCTGTTGGAGAACCTTCGGATCAACATTCATCTTCTTGGCCATTTCTTCGACGGTGTCGGCCTTAAATACGATGCCTTTCTTCAGTTTGGTTTCCAAAGAGGCGCCTTTGAGAGACTGATCGTCGGTAATAACCCACATAGTGCGTCCCGGAAGAGCAAGAACTGCGTCCGCAATTGCGTCTCGGCGGCCGCCTTCGTTTACAAAGCGTTTGCCTTGAGGATCAACGAAGATGTCCCCTCCCACATAGTCAATAACGCGGCCGCCGACAAATGGAATAAGCTGGATGTAGTTCATACCGTCTGTGTCGGCTCCAACTTTAGTTGCCATGTTGATACCGTCACCCGTAGAACCGTCAAATCCTTTACCTGTCGGATTAGCTGTTGTCTTGAAGCTAGCGTCGAGACGACGGTCATAGCGCATACGCATCGGGACGTTAGCTGTAAAGCCACCGGTTGCGAGAACCACTGCCTTAGCGTTGTATGTAATTTTTTCGCCGTTCTTAGCCTGAGCGACTACGCCTGTAACCGGAGATTGGTCGTCTTTGCGAAGAAGTTCAACAGCCTTTGTGTTGGTTTTAATCTGTACACCGTGAGCTTTAGCGGCTTTATTCAAAACGCGGATGTAGTCATGTCCGGCATTCTTATCTCCGGAGTTGTGAGATCTGGCAAACAAGCCTCCCCAAGCTTCGAATACGCGAGGATTCCATTGAACACCAAGACCTTCCATCCAGTTGATTGCTGCTTCGGAATTGTCAGCTAAGGTCTTTACCAAAGCCGGGTCAGCACGGTAGTCACCGGCTTTCAATGTTTGAGCAGCCATCTTATCTGCGCTGTCTTCAATGCCCATGGCCTTTTGACGCTTGGTGTCAACCGCATTAACGGAACCGCCGGAAATTACGGTATGACCGCCGACAACCGGATTCTTTTCCAACAAAACGATGTTCTTTGCACCTGCTTCAGCTGCTGCAACTGCTGCAGAGAAACCTGCACCGCCGGCACCGACAACAACGATATCGGTATCAACGACTTGATCGGCAAATGCGATTCCGACGTAACCTGTTACGAATAATGCAACTAATGTTTTCTTCATCTTTAAGCTCCTATTGGGTTAATTTGGGTTTCTTTGTTAAGTAGAAGCTTAAAGATCGGGGCTTTTTCTCAAAATGTCCGTTAGTGCATATGCACCAAAGTGCATACTAAATTTTGGTATTTGCAGCCGATGCTCCGGAAATTCTTCCAAAAACAAAACAGCTGATTAATGAGTCTCCTCCGAGCCTGTCTTTTCCGTGAATGCCTCCCGTGCACTCGCCTGCCGCATACAGTCTGGGCACCGGCTGGCCGTCGGTCCGAAGAACTTGCCCTTTGCTGTTAATAGCCAATCCGCCGCAGCAAAAATGCAAATCAAATCTTTCCTTTCCGAAGTAGAAAGGCGGAGTCAACAGAGGCTGTTTAACAATATTCTTCTCTGCTCCCGCATTGGCTTTGAGAATGCTCTCGTTATACTCGCTCAAAGTAGCCTGCAGCACGGAGGCAGGCACATTCATAGCTTTGGCCATTTCTCGGACGGAATCAGCTTCCTGCACGACCCCAGTCATCAGTTTTTGTTCAAAAGATGAATTTTTTCGGGTTGTCGAGTCGGTAATGACCCACATCGTCTTATCCGGAAGCTTTAAGAACGCATCGGCAATATATCTAACCTCACTTGCTTCATCAATAAATCTTTTACCCGAAGAATCAACAAAAATTTCGCCGCCCGAATAGTCCAGCAGGCGCCCTCCGTTCAACGGAATCAACTGCATATACTCCATGTCCCGAACTGCTGCTCCGAGAGCCTGAGCCATTTGGATGCCCTCGCCCGTGGATCCGTCATAGGTGAAATTAAAAGCACTAAGCGTGGTTCCGACGGTCTCGTCAAGACGCCGGTCATAAAGCATTCTCATATTTTGATTTGCAGAGAAACCGCCGGTAGCCAGAACTACCGCATCGGACATCAAAGGAAGTGGCCGACCATTTTTCTTGTAGGTCACCTTGCAGCCGCCTTTCTTTTGGCAATCAAGAGAGATTACTTCGGCATTCAAGCTGATTTGCACACCCAACTGCTTTGCTCTTTTTGCGAGACAGCGAATGTATTCCATCCCGCATCTTTTCCCGGCAATTTGATGAGCGCGGGGAAACTTTCCCGACCAGGCTTCATACACCATCGGAAGCCACTTCACTCCCATGTCTTCCAACCATTTTCCGGTTTCAGTTGCAGAAGAGACTAATGTTCTAACCAGTTCAGCATCGTTAATTCCGCCTCCGGTTTCAATGATTTGCTTTTGCCATAACTCCTCTGAGTCATTGATACCCATTTTCTTCTGTCTTTCCGGATCAACAAAGTTTACAGAACCGCCGGCAAAAGCCGTATGACCTCCCAGAAAACAAGCCTTTTCGAGAACTGTTACTGCTGCAGCACCATGTTCTTTTGCCGAGATCGCAGCTGCAAGCCCGGCAGCTCCTCCCCCGATCACGATGACGCTATTGGTTTTCTTTGGTCTTTTGGCTAACACTGCAGAAGAGCACAGAATAGTCGGCAAAACCAAAGCCAAATAAGTAAATCTTCGCCTATTCAGCATCCAACACTCCTATGCTCTTCAACAAGAACGCCAGTTCCACCGGGCTTTTAACCTCTAATTTTTCCAACAAATGGCTTCTGTGCATCTTCACGGTTCTTTCCGCAATATCCAATTCGTAAGCAATTACCTTGTTGAGTTTTCCTTGAGCCACCCCGACACAGACTTGCTTTTCCCGCGGAGTGAGGCTTTCATAAAGTTCAAGGAGTTTTTTCTTCTCGCAATTAGACGTAAAGTTCTTCATTGATGCAGTTACGGCCTTCTTCACGGCTGCCTGCAGTTCCTCGGAAGTGACATTCTTCTCCAAGAAATCTGCAGCTCCTCTGCGGAAGGCATGAATCGCCATCGACATATCTCCGTGGCCGGACAAAAAGATAATCGGAAGCTCTACGTGTTCTTCGGTCAACTTTAACTGAAGTTCCATTCCCGTCATTCCGGGCATCCGTATATCCAGCAGAATACAACCCGGTACCGAAACATCATCGTTGTCTAAAAAACTCTGGGCGCTCTCATAAGTCTGCGTACACCATCCGGCCATTGTCAGAAGAAAGGCAGTGGATTCTCGTGCCTCTTCGTCATCATCTATTATTCTTACGATCGGCTCCATCATCACTCCTTTTTTCTATTACAAACGCAGCGCAAATTCCCTGCGGTTCTATTTGACTGAAACTCAAAGAGGCACCATGAGAGTCGCATAGTCCTCGAACCAAAGATAATCCAATTCCCAGCCCGTCATCTTTAACGCTGTCGCCCATCTGCCTAAGTCTAAGAAATTCTTTTGGAGAAAGTTTCGGTCCGTTGTCTCTAACGCTCACCCTCCAGCACTTCCCTTCATCTTCGATGGACAAAACAATCTGCGGATCTTTGACTTTTTTCACCTCAGAGCAAGCGTTTTTCAACAAATTGACCATAATCAGCTCCAGCTCAAGAGGCTGGCCGTACACTTCAGCCTTGACAGGAACCTTCAGCCGGATCGGAATATCAGCAAATGCCGAGCCCTTCGCGCTAGTCAACGCTCTCTTAGCGATTTCAGCTAAATCTACTAGTTCAAACTGCCCTCTTTTATTTTTAGCGTAGGATCGAACTCGGCCGACAATATCGGCTATTCGTTTTGTGTTTTTCTCGATGTGCTGTATAGCCTCCGAGCTTACCTTATCCAGCCTTTCCTGTTTATTCATGTACATCTTCAGGCCACTTGTGAAATTACCGATTGCCAACAACGGCTGCTGGAGCTCATGAGCCAACATTCCTGACATTTGAGAAATTACGCCGAATTTTTCCATTTGAGCCAATTGTTTCCCTTTTTCCCTTGCATCTCTTTCAGCTCTGATTTTTTCTTTGAGGGCTGCTTTGAGCTGACGAGTTCTCCAAGCTACGGCAGAACGCAAGTAAATCTCATTGATAATTAAGATGAGAACGATGCCCGCAACAATCAAAATCACATTCTTAAAGCGCTGCCAAAGTGCTGGGAGCGACTGCTCCTTGAGATAAGAATAAGGCCCAATCTTGAGATCCTGATAAAGCTGGTTAACCTTAGAGAACTTCTGGCTGATGGTCCATTCGCTGTTATTAATGCTCGGCATGGAAAGAAGTGCCGAAGTCACTTCCCAAACAAGTTTCGGATCTGTATTTTCTTCCGTAGACAAAACGATTCCGGGGTACAGTTCCGTTGAGTGAGAACACTTCAGAGACTCCTTGCTTTTGGGTGAAATGATTTTGAAATCTTCCGTACTTACCAAACCTTCCTTCTCCAGCTTTTCTAGCAAGCATGCGGAAAAGACCCCGACATCGGCTTTTCCTGCCGCAAGAATTGCCAAAGAATCCGGAAACTGGAAATGAGAAAAAATAACTTTCGAGAAAAAATTATCCGGATCGAATCCCTCTTTGACAATCTCGTGAGTACCGATCAGCCATCCGTCGAATGAATTAGGCTGAGAAGCAACAGCTACCTTTCCTTTCAGAGATGAAATGTCTTTTAAATCGTCGCGAAATTTCCGTGCAACAAAAACGCTGCCGACGGATTCGGAAGGATTATCTGAGAACACGCTTTTTGAGGTAACCACGTGGTTGTAGTCTAAAACTTGATGAAGCTCTTGAAAGGTTCCTGCCGAAGAAAAAACAAAATCTGCTTTTGACTGTTCAACGGAAGCCACGGGTTTCAATGTATTAAGGTGAACTAAACTCCAGCGAATCTGAGGGAATTTTTGCTTAAGATATTCCACTGTCGGCAGGATCAGTTCCCGCTCCACTTCCGGATTAAAAGAGTCCAGCAAACCAATGGAGACAACTGCTCCCGGCTCTTTTTCTGCGTGTGCAGGCACAAAAGAAAGAGCAAGCAGCAACAAGATCGCTGGGATATATCGAATAATTCTTTTCATCATTATTCGAGATTACCACCAAGAAATATTTTTTGAATTGCTGATAACCCAACCAAAAATGAAGTTTCGCGTATATTTTCTTCTCGCAATTGCCGGCTGTTAAAGACCATAATGGTGAGTTTTCAGACTACATCCTTTAAAACACCTTCAGAATAAAAAGAATATTGTGGAGTTAAAAAATGCCTGTTGTTACTACAATTGAAGACAAGACCGCTCGACTCTCTATCCAGCGCCCGGCCAAAAGAAACACTCTCGATATCGAGATGTGCAATGAATTAAAAAAACAGCTCTTGGAATGCAACGAAGACAATGCCGTTCGATCGATTGTCATTTCAGGTGAAACGAATGTGTTCTGCGCCGGTCTAGACATTGATGAGATGCTCAACAAACCCCAAGAAATCCTAAAAGCCTTCCAGGAAGTGATCGATGCATTGGACTATGTCGAGAAACCGATACTAGCGGCTGTGACAGGTCCTGCCGTCGCTGAAGGCGTCGCGCTTCTTTATCACTGCGATTTAGTGTTCTGCGGCGAACACGCCTTATTTGCCCTGCCGAATATTGCTCTCGGTAAAACACCGCTATACGGCATCAGCCTTCTCTCAGTGAAGAGTGCGGGATACAAACTTGCAGCACAGAAGATTCTTCTGTCTGAACCTATCAGTCCTTCCGAGGCGATTGCAATGGGCATCATCAATCATGTCCTCGAAGACGACAAAGTTCTTCCTCAGACTTTCTTGGCAGCAACCCGCTTAGGCAATCTTCCTCCTAAAGCACTGAATGCTACAAAACGTCTTTTGAAAGCAGCCTACTTGTCGGGAACAAAGGAACAAAAAGAGCTTGAACAGGAAACTTTTGACCAATTGGTTGAAGGCGCAGAAATGAAAGAAGCCTTCAACGCATTTATGGAAAAAAGAAAACCAAATTTTGATTAAGCCGTAGAAGCAGGAAGAAATTAGGCCGTTTTCTCAATCGAGATTACGGCCTATTCGTCGAACTATTTTTTGCTCATTAATTCTTGTCAGGCACCTGCTGACGAACATGAGGAAGAACATCTCTGTTCGGAACCGCAGTATTTTCCTCGTCAGGCCTGTCAACCGGCTGCGGTCTGCCGTCCGGTCCGATAGCTACGTAGACCAGCTGAGCTTCGGTCACTTTCACAATCTTATGATTGTCTTTGTGAAGTCTTTCTGCAAAAACTTCTACGTCAACGGTGACGGAGGTTCGGCCTACTTTCAGGATTCTTCCGTAGAAAGAGACAACGTCACCGACCCATACCGGCTCTTTGAAAACGAAGTTGGTTACCGCAACGGTCGTGCATCTGCAGCGTGCTCTGCGGGCTGCAACGGAAGCTCCGGCCAAGTCAACCTGGCTCATAATCCAGCCGCCGAAAACGTCGCCATACTGATTGGTATCAGGCGGCATCGGCATCACTCTGAAAGTTACATCGCAATCAGGAAGTGACGGAACTTGATTGTCTTTTTTATTTGAATTGTCTGCCATAAGTCCTCCAAAATTTAGCTTTTGGATTTTAGCCTTCATTGACAGTCAAAATGTATACTTTAGACCTAGATTTAAATTAGATGGGAAATGCGACTATGCCTATGATCGAGATAAAAAATGTCAGCAAGTGGTACGGAGACTTTCAGGTTCTCCGCAATTGCTCCACATCGGTCGAAAAAGGCGAAGTTGTCGTTATCTGCGGGCCTTCCGGCTCCGGAAAATCCACTCTGATTAAGACCGTCAACGCCCTTGAGCCGTTCCAAAGCGGCAGCATTTTCGTAAATGGGGTCGATGTCGGTGCTCCTAGTGTTGATCTGCCTAAACTGCGCTCTCACGTCGGAATGGTTTTTCAGCATTTCGAACTCTTTCCTCATTTGACCATTTGCGACAACCTTACTCTTGCTCAAATGAAGGTTCTGAAAAGAACTCGTGATGAAGCCATTGAAAGAGGATTAAAACTGCTTGATCGAGTCGGTCTCGCCAAGCACGCCCATAAATTTCCAATGCAGCTGTCGGGTGGTCAGCAGCAGCGAGTCGCCATTGCTCGAGCTCTAGCAATGGATCCGATCTGCATGCTCTTTGACGAACCGACTTCCGCTCTCGACCCGGAAATGATTAACGAAGTGTTGGATGTTATGGTTGAACTGGCAAAAGAAGGCATGACCATGATGGTAGTGACTCATGAAATGGGCTTTGCACGTAAAGTTGCAGATAAAGTCGTTTTCATGGATGCAGGCGAAATTGTTGAAGAAGCTCCGAAAGAAGAATTCTTCTCTACCCCGAGAAGCGAGAGAGCACAGGCTTTCTTAGCAAAAATTCTCAATCATTGATTGTCTTTTGACTCGGCTCCGGGATAAAGTTTGTCCAAGCTTTTTGTTAATGCTCAAGCTCAAAAAAATGAGCCTCAGTTTTCAAGTTTTTTTACTAAGTTAAGAGGTCCCTAAGGAGACTTCTTTTCCTCCCGACTATAATTCATCCTTAACCTATTTTTTTCGAAATAAAATGAACGGAACCTCTTCAACAAAAGGGATCTTCGAACTCGGCAAAGCAGTTCTTCAAGCTGAAGCTCAAGCCATCTGTCATCTCTCTGACACTCTCAATGAAAACTTCATTAAGGCTGTTCAAATTCTCCTAGCCTGTAAGGGGCGCGTCGTTGTCAGCGGGGTCGGCAAGAGCGGCCATATTGCCCGCAAGATTGCTGCGACTCTAGCCTCCACCGGTACACCGGCATTTTTTGTTCATGCCGCTGAAGCCGCCCACGGCGACTTGGGAATGATCACCAAGGAAGATGTCGTCATTGCTATTTCGTACTCGGGTTCGAGTTCCGAACTTTTGGCGATTGTTCCAACGATTGTTCGAGAGGGCACTCCAATCATCGCCATTACCGGTTCCGATTCAAATCCGTTAGCCAATCATGCCACGGTTAACCTGAATATTCATGTTGAACGTGAAGCCTGTCCTCTGAATTTAGCACCTACCTCCTCCACTACCGTAACCTTGGCTCTCGGGGATGCCTTAGCCGTTGCCTGCTTAGACGCTAAAGGCTTCGGACCGGAAGATTTTGCTAGATCTCATCCGGGCGGTGCTTTGGGACGCCGCTTACTCACACACGTCAAGGATGTCATGAGAACGGGAGACGATCTTCCGGTAGTTAAAGACAGTGCCTCCGTCCTCGATGCGGTAAAAGAAATTACGCGCAAGAAGATTGGCATGACTGCCATCACCAATGATGCCAATGAAGTCGTCGGAATCTTCACTGAAGGCGACTTAAGAAGACTCATTGAAAAAGTCGGCGATATTCGTCCAATCTCTATCGCTTCAGTTATGACTAAACATCCGTCAACAACAACTGCAGATGCCTTAGCAATGGAAGCTGCCAAAGTCCTTGAAACAACTTTGCGCAATCAACTTCTGGTGGTAGATAAAGACAACAAGCTTATCGGCGCCCTCCACATTCACGATCTCATGACTGCAAAGGTGATCTAATGGAAATCCAAGAAATTGCTAAACAGGTAAAGCTAGTTATTCTTGATGTCGACGGCGTCCTGAGCGACGGCTGCATCAATATCAGCGGAGACGGAGAGCTTTTTAAATCTTTCTTTGTACGTGACGGATTGGGAATTAAATTTCTTCAAGACGCCGGCATTGCGGTGGCTATTTGTACCGGCCGCACTTCCGATATCGTCGAAGAAAGAGCAAGAGAGCTCGGCATCAAGCTCGTCATGCAGGGCGAGAAAGACAAACGGGTCGGTTTTACCAACATTTGCATCCAAGCCAATGTTGAACCGCAAAATGTTGCCTACATGGGCGACGATATTCCGGACCTCTGCTTGTTCCCGTTAGTCGGTTTAGCATGTGCTCCGTGTGATGCCGCACCAATCGCGTTATCGAAAGCGACTTGGGTCTCCAAATATCCGGGCGGCAGAGGGGCAGTTCGCGAATTAGCCGAATTTATTCTAAACTCACAGGATAAGTTTGCTTCCGTTGTTCAAAAACGCTTTGGGATTGAAATCTAGTTAATGAGAGATCGTCTTACTTCCATCATCGCTGTCGCACTCCTGCTTACCTTGGTAGGCATGAGCTATTGGTATTCCGTTAAAGCAGAAATGGAAGGCCAAGGGCATCTCTCCGATCTAAATTCTCCGGACTTTATCGCTCACGATATTACGGTGACCAAATTTGATAAATCCGGGGGAGCTTCTTATAAAGTATTTGCTAAAAGAATAGATCACTATTCTGACGGTCATGCCACAGCTGAATTTCCCGAGTACTATTCCCTCAACCCAAACGAGCCTCAGGTAACGGCCCGTTCTGATTCCGGGGAAATGGTCTCCGGCGGAGAAACACTTCATTTCTATAACAATGTTGATATCCGTCAGCAAGCACACGGCGACAAGCCTGCGAGCCGTTTAGAAACAAGCCAGCTTGACGCCTACCCTGATGAAGATGTTTACTCTTCTGACAAACCGGTCACTCTGACCAGAGGAAGCGACGTCTCCAGAGGCATCGGAATGGACTTTGACAATGTTGAACGTACTTTCAAACTGCGTTCAAGGGTTCAAAGCGAATTTATGCCCCGCTCTATTCAATCCGGTCTGAATAAGAACGAAAACCAAACTTCGGGAAACGCTCAGTAACTCTTGCCGGTTCATATCTGCAACAACAAATCGAGAGAAGTCTTTTCTACCAACTTTTCAAAAAGAAATTACAATAGACAAGATTTACGAGAATTGGACAACTATATAAAGCCACTAAAATGAACTTCCAGCGTATTAGTTTTGCCGTAGCCCTAACTCTAATGCTCCCGATGATATCTTTTGCAGAATCGGGAGACTCTGACAAACCCGTACAGATATTCTCTGACAAGTTCGATGGGGACGATGTTAAGCAAGTGGCTATCTACACAGGCAACGTGGCAGTTCACCAAGGCACTTTAGAGATTCATGGTGCTAAGCTTGTCTTGTCCATTGACCCTCAAGGCTTCCGTCATGCTGTTATGACCCCGGAAAAAGGGAAGCTGGTCCGGTTTAAACAAAGACGCGATCAGCAGACGCCCGGCGTAGAAGAATGGATGCACGGAGAGGGAGATAAGCTTACTTATAACGAAAAATCTAATCAGTTGATTCTCACCAACAACGCCGAAGTCTTCAGAACAGAAAACGGAGTACTCAAAGATCGCAGCCGCGGTGTCCGCATTGTCTACAACATGACAAACTCCACCGCAGATATTACCGGCGACAAGTCCCGCGGTTCTGCCGGCCGTGTAAGCACGGTCATTGCTCCGAGAGACTCTTCTGCCAGCCCAGCTCGCTCCAAAGGCGTTGAACTTGAACGTAACACGAGAATTACTCAATGACGGAAGAACGTAAAGATGACGACACCCGCAGTGTCCTAGAAGCTGTCAATTTAAAAAAGATTTACGGCAACCGTACTGTTGTTAAAGACGTCTCCATCAGCGTTAAGAGCGGTGAAGTCGTAGGACTTTTGGGCCCGAACGGCGCAGGCAAAACCACCACCTTTTACATGATTGTCGGTCTTGTCTCTACCAATGGCGGTTCTATCCTCTTAAACGGCAAGTCTATTCAGCATTTGCCGATTTATAAGAGATCCAGACTCGGGGTGACATATCTTCCTCAGGAAAACAGCGTATTCCGTTCACTAACTGTGGAAGAAAACATCCAGGCTATTTTGGAACTTCAAGTCAATCCTGACGGTTCCAAGCTGAGTTCTAAGGAAATTAAAGAAGAATTAGAAAAGCTTCTCAATGAACTTCAGATTGTTAACATCCGCAAGAGTATTGCTTCCACTGTTTCCGGAGGTGAAAGAAGAAGAACGGAAATTGCACGTGCTTTGGCAGCTAGACCGCGCTTTATTCTGCTGGATGAACCTTTTGCCGGTGTCGACCCAATTGCCGTTATTGAAATTCAGAGAATCGTCCACTTCCTCAAAGAAAGAGGCATTGGCGTTCTTATCACTGACCATAACGTCCGTGAAACTTTGGGCATATGCGATCACGCTTACATTATCAGCGACGGTACCGTCTTAGCCTCCGGCAAACCTGAAGCCATTATCGAAAACGAACTTGTCCGTAAAGCTTACTTAGGCAAGAATTTCCGTATGTAAATCATGCAGATCGGTCTATCTTTAAAGCAGACTCAAAAACTTGCGCTAACTCCGCAGTTGCAGCAGGCTTTAAAGATTCTTCAGCTGCCTACGCAGGAACTTATCCAGGAGATTTCCACTCAGCTCCAAGAAAATCCTTTTCTTACGGCAGAAGAAAGTTCCTCCGAGGAACAAGAAGCAGAAAGGGAAGACAAAGGAGAACTGCTTTGGGAGTCCGGATTTCGAGCCGAGGTTGAAGAGGAAGATTGGGATTGGGAAGAGGCTCCTCAGTCTCTGACCTCCTATCTTCTGGAACAGCTGTCCTGCTTAAAAATCACTCTTGAGGAAAGTCTGAGAGTTCAATGGATTATCGGCGCCTTAGATTCCCGAGGACTGCTGACAGAAAGTATTGAAGGAATCAAAGACTCTTTTCCGGCAGAGAACAATTTTTCGCTCGAAGATTGGAAAAATTCTCTCCATCTTCTTCAGACCTTTGATCCTGCCGGTATAGGAGCAAAAGATTGCCTGGAAGTACTTTCTCTTCAAATCAACGGCCTTCTGCTTCGCAAAGAGATTGAAAAAAACACGGCTGATTTAGCTCTTCGCATCATTGAAAGCCATCTTGAACAGGTCGCAAAACGTCAGCTAGAGAAGCTAAAGAAGACCTTAGACTGCAATGAACAGGAGCTCGAAGAAGCTTTGTATGTTATTTCGCATCTTGACCCTCGGCCAACTTCTCGATTTTCTAACCCTGAGATCAATTTTGTTCTCCCCGAAATCAAAGTTGAAAAGGTCAAAGGGGAGTGGAAACCGAAACTAATTCGAAATGCTCCAAAAATTTCTCTGAACCGAATGTATGCAGATGCTTTTTCCAGCACGCAAACTGAAAGAGACACCAAAATTTGGCAAGGGCGTTTAGAAGAAGCCCGTCAATTTATTAAAAGCGTTGAGCAAAGACAAACCACATTGCTTAACGTTTCCGAACTCATTGTTAATCGGCAGAGAGATTTCTTTGAAACCGGCCCGGAAAAACTCAAACCTTTGGTGCTTCGAGAAATCGCCGATGAGTTAGGAATTCATGAATCAACCGTCTCCCGTATTACAACAGGGAAATATTTAATTTGTTCCCGCGGAACTTTTGAACTGAAATACTTTTTTTCTTCATCGCACTTTACCGCGGGAAAATCTGATGAAGAAGTTTCGGCTTCGGCTATTAAAGCTGAGCTGAAGAAGATAATTCTCGGGGAAAACCCATTAAAGCCCTTGTCTGATGCCAAACTTTCTCAGCTCCTAGAGCAGAAGGGGTTTACAGTGGCCCGCAGAACCGTTGCGAAATATAGAGAAGCACTCGGTTTGCCCCCTGCGTCGCTAAGAAAACGATGCCAATGAATTAGAATAAAGTTCGACCATATTGAGTCCGTAAAATGATTAAACTTTGTGCCCTTTTAAAACCCGAAAATATTCTTCTGGGTATATCTGCCTCAAGTAAAAAAAGAATTCTTGAGTTAGGAGCCCAGACTTTAAGCCTGCTCTACAACCTGGACAAAAAAGCAATTTTTGACGGTTTAAATGCACGTGAACGTTTAGGTTCCACTTATTTAGGTTATGGACTAGCGGTACCTCACTGCCGGATGAAAGACCTGGATCAGCCACGGGCTCTGTTTATTCGATTAAATGATCGTCTCGAAAACAGTCCCGAATCCGAACCAATCGAAGCCTTCTTTTTTCTGCTCGTTCCCGAAGAAGCAACGGACGAACATCTTCAGATCCTTGCTCAAATCTCAGAAATTTTCTCTGACGAAAAAGAAAGAGAGAAACTGAAGGAAGCATCCACCGTTGCTGAATTTGCGGAAGAAATCGATAAATGGTGTGCTCAGCATCCCGACCAAGAACAATAGGAGCGTAAGCAGGCTATGGCTACATATGAAGAACTAATCAAACTTTGCAGCAAAAAATTCAAGCTCCAATGGCTTTACGGTAAGAATCAAAACGGAAGAAACTTTCTTTCAGACGCCCAAAGCTCTCATTATCCTTCTTTGTATGTCGGGTTCCTTAACATCATCCACCCAGAGCGTCTTCACATTATCGGCGCGCCCGAGGTCGCCTTCCTACAAGGCCTTTCAGTTCCGGACAGACTAGGCATCGTTCAGCAATTCAGAAAAAACAATAGCCTCGGTTTTGTTATCTGTAAGGATTTAGAGCTCCCTGAAGACTTTGTACGAGCTGTGATTGAAGAAAACATTCCTTTCTTCACTTCTGATGCATGTGCAGAGGACACCTTAACGAATATCCGCCACAACATGGTTCGTTTGGCGGCTCCTTCGTGCTCTATGCATGGCGTGTTCATGGATGTGTTCGGGATAGGCGTTCTAATGACCGGACAGAGCGGCATCGGTAAAAGCGAATTGGGTTTGGAACTAGTCACTCGAGGCCACGGTCTCGTGGCAGATGATGTTGTGGACTTTATTCAAAGAGGACCTAATCAGATTGAAGGTTCTGCTCCTGCTCTGCTGGCCAACTTGTTAGAAGTTCGCGGAATCGGTCTTCTCGATGTCAAAACCATCTTCGGAGAAACCTCCGTCAGAAGAAAGATGAAGCTTGATCTGGTGGCTGAATTAAAACAGTTCGAGCAAGGTGAACTAATGGATCGTCTGCCGGAAACCGAGCTATATACAGAAATTCTTGGCCAGCAGGTACGTACCATGATTATTCCGGTCGGCGGCGGCAGAAACTTAGCTGTCTTGGTTGAAGCGGCGGTAAGAAGCGCTATTCTTCAGAAACGGGGCATCAATACCATTCAAGAATTCTTCAATCGTCAGCGAGAGTTGATGGAAAAAGAAGATTAAGGTTGAGACACAGCACATAAATTTAGAGGGACCGTCCGAAAGGCGGTCCCCCTTTTTCTTGGGATTAGGTTATTGTTCTTTCCTAAATTGTTTTTCTTAGAGGATTGATTCACTCTTGAAATGAATTTTAACCACTTACAATTATTTAATCATTTGGAACTTTCTCTTAGCTATAAACCCTTATATTTTCTTTCCATCTCGTTGCTTCAATCCTCTTTCTTCTCGTTAATACTCAGATTTTTGGCAGTTTGACTGATCCGGGAAGAGTAAATTGGAGTAAGAAAGATATTGCAAATTCTCAGAACCTTCTCCTTTCACACTAATATATTCCTGGTTCTGTTTCGTACGGCGTTTTCATTCGGAGACTCTATGCAGCTTATCGTGGTTACCGGCTTATCAGGAAGCGGAAAATCCATTGCTCTTAATCAGCTCGAAGACAGCGGCTTTTATTGCATTGATAATCTTCCCGCTCCCTTTTTAGAACAAGTCGTTACGCATCTTCAGGCCATCGGCCGAGACAGAATTGCCGTCGCCCTGGACTCCCGCAGCGATCTTTCCATGGAAGACCTACAGAAGTGCTTTACGACATTGGCTCAACGCGGCGTGGATATGAGAGCTTTATGTCTTACAGCATCTAATGATGCTTTGGTGCAGCGATATTCGGAGACACGCCGTCAGCATCCGCTTTCTCAAAAACCGGACTCCGCGCCCGGTACTCTTGTTGAGGCAATTGAGAAAGAAAGAGAAATGCTCGATCCTTTCCTCCCCTTCTGTCACCTCATTGACACCACGGGACTGCTTCCGAACACTCTTCGCTACTGGGTAAGAAAGTTTGCAGACGCTAAAGAAGATTCTCTGATTCTGACTTTCGAATCTTTCGGATTTAAACGAGGAATCCCCTTGGCAAGCGATCTGGTTTTTGACGTCCGTTGTCTTCCGAATCCTTACTGGGAAGAAGAGCTCCGTCCCTACACAGGCAAAGATAAGCCAATCATTGAGTATTTGCAGAAGTTTCCGGACGTCGAAGAAATGGTCAACGATATTGATGCATTCGTCACTAAATGGCTGCCGAAATACCGCGCTCAGAACCGTCACTATCTCACGGTTTCTATCGGCTGCACCGGAGGCCAGCATCGCTCCGTATATATTGCAGAAACCTTAGCAAAAAGGTTTAAAGAAAGATACGATGGGATTGTCCTGCGTCATCGAACTCTCGATGCACTAGGCAAGTAAGATTTTTCCAAAAACTTCTTCCAACAGCAGCTTCTTTACCGGAGAAGGAATGCCTATTTGCTCTATGTCTTCTCTGGTGAACCATCCGCCATGATCGCTTTCATTTAGTTCAGCGTCTAAAACATGAATGGGACTAGCCGTTAACTTGTAATGCGTAAACTCATGAACGACTGTGGGCAGAGGAGTGCCTTTACAGGTCAAATCATCTCCTTCCGGAAGGCTCCACAGATGCTTCCAAACGCCTTTGCCGGTGCGTTTCTCCAACCATACGGCTTCTCCCCGTGTACAGACATACCAAAACTTATGGCGTTCAGGTTTGGCTTTTTTCTTGGCTTTAATAGGATATTCGGCAGGACATCCCTCTTTGGCTGCACGGCACAACACTGAGACAGGACACAGCAAACACTTTGGATTGGAACGCGTACAAATCATTGAACCTAAATCCATTAGTCCTTGGGAAAAAGCTCGTCCTTCTTCTTGCGGAAGATTATTTTCCGTTAAATCCCATAAGACTTTTTCAAATCCTGCCGTTCCGTAAACTTCGTTGATCTTAAAGAACCTTGCAAAAACTCTTTTGACATTACCATCGAGCATTGGAACTGGCTTATCGGTAACTGCACTGATAATGGCACCGGCAGTGCTTCTTCCAATACCGGGAAGTTCCAGAAGTGTATTAAGTTCAAGAGGAAAGCGGCCGGAGAACTTTTCCACAACAGCTTTTGCACAAGCATGCAGATTGCGCGCTCTACTGTAATAGCCCAAACCAGCCCAGTTGGCCATTACCTCATCCTCGCTTGCAGAAGCAAGATGTTCAACCGTAGGAAACCTTTCTACGAACTTTTGAAAATAAGGAATGACCGCTGTTACCTGAGTCTGCTGAAGCATAATTTCTGCAAGCCAGCGTTGGTAAGGGTCATACGTCTTCTGCCAAGGCAAAGAATTTCTGCCTTCTTGCTTTTGCCAAGATATTAAGGCTTTGCAAGGAAATTTAATACAGTCAGAGCTATTCATTAATGCTGGCAATGAGGACAGTAAAAAGTAGAACGGCCGTCAATCTGAACTTTTTTAATTAAAGTTCCGCATTTCTTACAGGGCTGGCCCTCGCGTCCATAGACGTTATTGTTCAACGTGTAATAGCCGCTCTGCCCTTCCGCTGAAACGAAATCCCTCAGGGTTGAGCCCCCCAACTCGATGGAAGATAGAAGAACTTCTTTGACTGCGTCCGTTAAAGCTGAAACTCTTTTTTTAGAGATTCGGTTCGATTTTGTTTTAGGATGAACACCCGCCAAGAATAAAGATTCGGAACAGTAAATATTCCCCACCCCTACTACAATGTCTCCTCTTATAAGGGAGGTCTTAATAGGCAGAGACGTCTGTCTCAGAGCTTCATAAAAGAAGTTGGAATTAAATCCTTCACTTAGAGGTTCGACTCCTAGTCTCTGAAGTTCCGGCATAGCAAAAGCCGACTCTTTATCGGGGAAATAAGCCACGAATCCAAATCTTCGAGGATCGTGATAACGCATTATCATGTCCCCGAAAATTAAATCGAGGTGGTCATGCTTTTGAACCTCAACATCTGCTTGCAGGTAGACTCGCATAGAACCGGACATCCCTAGATGAGTCACCAGAGCTGAACGGTCAAAAAGCCAGATGAGATATTTTCCCCGGCGCTTAATATCATGAAGCGTCTGGTTGAAAAGAAGCTCTTCTAGGTCTGCTCTGAGAGGCTTCCGAAAGCGCGTTTCTCTGACAACGGCTCCGGTACATTTTTTATTTTTTAACTTTCTCAGTAAACCCAAACGGGTAACTTCAACCTCTGGCAACTCTGGCATTTGACCGCTCTAAGTATCGATTAGTAGTTCTCTTTGAGGGCAAAGAGAAGGTTAAGACCGATAGCCGCTAACGTAGCGGTACCGATACCGCCTAAGTTGAAACCGGCAATAGTCAAGGAAAAATCTCCGGTGCCCACAATCAAAGTAATTGCTACGACAATCAAGTTACGGGTGGTGGATAAATCAACCTTGCTTTCAACCCAGATTCTGGCTCCGGCAGCAGCGATAAAGCCGAATACGACCACTGAAACAGCTCCCAGCAAAGGTCCCGGAATACTTTGAATTACAGCTCCGAATTTAGGAGAGAAGCCCAGAAGAATGGCAAAGCAAGCAGCAACCGGGAAAATAAGAGTGGAATACACTCTTGTGGCTGCCATCACACCGATGTTTTCACCGTAAGTTGTCACACCGGGACCGCCGGCAAAACCGGCCAAAATGGTAGCAATACCGTCACCGAAGAATGCACGGCCGATATAGGGGTCCAAATTGCGGTGAGTCATTACGTTGACGGCTTTAATATGACCAAGGTTTTCTGCTACCAGGATGACAACGACCGGAACGATAAGAACAATTGCGTCAATGTCAAAGACAGGAGCCGTGAATTCCGGAACGCCCAGCCATGCGGCATTCTGGATGGCAGAGAAGTCAATCGGCTTTCCGAATCCAAGAACATTGGTCAGCATCCAATAAACGACATAGGAGATAAGAATTCCGACGATCATAAGAAGCTTCTGGAGGAATCCCCTCAGATAGACAGCTGCAAAACCAATAATTAACAAAGCGGCTGTTGCATACCAATGTTCGAAAGAGGTGGTACCCATTCCTTTAACGGCAACAGGGGCCAAGTTCAGACCAATGACCATCACTACAGCACCCGTGACAACAGGCGGCATAAGCTTTTCAATCCATTTGACGCCTGTCTTCATGACAATAAGGCCAATAAGAGCATAGACCACACCGCATGCCACCACGCCGCTCATCGCTATTCCAATATTCGGATTAGGTCCCGAGCCCGAATATCCCGTCGCCGCAATCACGACGCCGATAAAAGCGAAGCTGGAGCCGAGGTAACTGGGCACCTGTCCGCCGACAATGAAGAAGAAAACCAGGGTACCAATACCGCTCATTAAGACGGCAATATTTGGATTTAAGCCCATAAGCAGCGGAGCCAACACGGTTGAACCGAACATAATGACTACGTGCTGAAGTCCCATAGCAATTGTTTGAGACAGAGGGAGGCGTTCGTCAGGCGCGATTACACCTTCTTGCTTTAGTTTCCAAGCGGGGAAATAGTTTTTTAGCATGATGGAAGTTAGAGAATGGCAATAATGGAGCTAATTCTAGTAGTTTTGACTTTTTATTTCCTTCGTTTTTAGAGGATTCTTTCTTCTATAAACAAACTTGTTTTTCTTTTTGAAACTTGTTGTTAGCAACAAATCCGTCTGAAGCAGGCGCTTGTTCTAAAATGCTTGTCTTTGTAATTTCTTTACATACAGGAACGAAATGGCTCAAACGAGTCCTCAATTAAGAAAAGAGGTAGAGACTAGGCGCACGTTTGCGATCATCTCTCACCCTGACGCCGGTAAAACCACATTAACTGAGAAGCTGCTTCTTTTCGGCGGAGCTATTCAGATGGCAGGAGCCGTTAAAGGCAGAAAAGCAGCTAAGCACGCCACCAGTGACTGGATGGAAGTTGAAAAGCAGCGCGGCATTTCCGTTACCAGCTCAGTTATGCAGTTCCAATATCAGGATCATGTGATTAATTTGTTGGACACCCCGGGCCACGAGGACTTTTCTGAAGATACCTACCGCGTTCTCACGGCAGTAGACTGCGCAGTGATGGTTATTGATGCTGCAAAAGGTGTTGAAGCCCAGACCATCAAACTGCTGGAAGTATGCCGTCTTAGAAAGACTCCGATTATTACTTTCATCAACAAGCTTGACCGTGAAGTCAAAGACCCAATCGAACTTTTAGGCGAAATTGAAAGCGTCTTAAAAATTGATTGTGCGCCAATCACTTGGCCGATTGGAATGGGTAAAACTTTCCGTGGCGTTTTCTCCCTTTTAGGCAACAAGCTTAACCGCTTTACTCCCGGTGGAGAGAAACTTACCAAAGATGTCGAAGTCATCGAAGGACTCGACAATCCCCGCTTGGACGAGCTGTTTCCTCTTGAAATGCCTTATGTCAGAGAAAGTGTGGAACTTATTGAAGGTGCTAGCGAGCCTTTCTCTCTTGAGAAATTCTTGAGCGGCGAGCAGACTCCTGTTTTCTTCGGTTCCGGTGTCAATAATTTCGGTGTGGAAGACGTACTGCAAGCCCTTGTAAACTGGGCTCCGATTCCGCAACCTAGAGATGGCGGTTCCCGAGAAGTTGAACCGGACGAGTCTAAATTCACGGGGTTCGTATTCAAGATCCAAGCAAATATGGATCCGAAGCACCGCGACAGAATTGCTTTCTTCCGAGTCTGCTCCGGCTGCTATGAACCCGGAATGAAGGTTTACCATGTTCGTGACGGTAAAGACATGAAGATTCCGAATGCTCTGACATTTATGGCCAATGACAGAGTTAAGATGGAAAAAGCCGTTGCAGGCGATATTATCGGTATTTACAACCATGGACAGCTTCACATCGGCGATACACTCACCGAAGGTGAGAGACTTGGATTTACCGGAATTCCATACTTCGCTCCGGAACTTTTCAGAGCTGCACGTTCAAAAGATCCATTCAAAGCTAAACAGCTACACAAAGGACTCAAAGAACTTGGTGAGGAAGGTGCCATTCAGGTGTTCGAAGACGAACTTGGCAACCTTTATCTTGGCGCTGTCGGCCCTCTGCAATTCGAAATTGTGGCTCAGCGTTTGGCAACCGAATACAAGGTTGACGCTATTTATGAAAATACACCGGTTTCCACAGCTCGCTGGCTGACCTATCCGGACGAAAAAACAAAGAAAGAGTTTGAGACTGAGCAAACTCTTCGTCTGGCTAAGGATGCTGACGGCAACCCAGTCTACCTGGCAACCAGCATTTATAACCTTCAGACCACACAAAAACACTGGCCTGAAGTTGGTTTCCACACCACTCGAGAACACGGTCAGAAGCTAAAACACAGCGACACTGACATTCTCTAGCGTGAAATGAGAAAGAGCGTTCGTAAAACAACCTATCGAACGCTCTTTTTTCTTCTCCACACCTAAACCTCTGTGCCTCAAACTAGCAGGATTTCTCAAGAATTATTTTGTAGGCAAGACTTGATTTATCCATTCGTCTGTTAACTCTTTTCTTTTTTCGCCCTTCCAACTTAAGGGAACGTCCAGCGCCTTGATGTTTTTAAGATTTAAAACAGGATCCGTAATCACGGCATCCGTCCTCGTTGGAACGTACTTAATGTTATTTTTCAAAATAAAGTCAGCAAACTTAGGACTTGAGGCCCACTCAATAAACTTCTTCGCTTCCTCCGGATGTTTTGCGCCCCTTACCAGTCCTACGGCCTCTATACCAAAAGTTACGCCTTCCTTCGGATAAGTAATTTCAACTCGATGACCCAACTGTTTGATATCAAGAGCGTCAGGGAGATAGACGATAGCAACCGCCGCTAAGTCTTGTCCAACTCTAAGAGCAGGCCAAGCTCCGCTTTTGGTGTACATCTGAACATTCTTATGGAGCTTCTTCTGATATTCAATACCGCCCTCTTTACCGAAAGCCCCGCGAATAGAAAATAGGCGTTCGGTTGCCGTACCGGATGTTCTGGCATCAGCAAGAATAAGCGAGTTTTTATATTTCGGATCTAGCAAATCCATCCAAGATTGAGGTGCCTTCAAACCGTTTCTCTTTAAGAAATCAGAATTAGAAATAAAGGCCAGAGGCATGATGCCGATACCAATCCAGGCATGGTCAGGATCAATAAACTGAGAGGGAATTGCCGATGCGTTTTTTGGCAAGAAGGGTTCTACGAGATTTTCTTTTTTGGCCGCTTCATAAATATCGGCAGGGCCACCCAGGATTGCATCCACCTGAGGATTATTTTTCTCGGCTTGGACTCTGGCAAGAACTTCTCCGGCCGAAAGACGCAAGTAGTTTACTTTAATGCCTGTATCTTTTGAGAATTGAGCTAAAACCTCACTGGCATATTTATCCGGCATAGTGGCATACAGATTCAGTTCCGCAGCTAATACCGAGGATGCGAGACAAAGAGAAAACATGCTTGCGGCGAATCCCGGAAGCTTCCTTGGAATTTTCATATTGTGGACTCCGTGTTCACATAGAGAAAGTTACATATACGGATTCTACCTATGAAATGGTGACAAAACGCGTCCTAAAATACCGTGTAAATATGCGATCGCCACTCCGTAATTCACCATGGGTACGGAATATTCCTTACTAACTTTTTGCCTGTAGAGCATTGCTCTGCGGTTTATCATGCAGGCACCGCAGTGGATAACCAACTTATATCCGCTTAGGTCTGACGGGAAAGAATCTCCCGTATACCATTCGATATCTAAGTCTCCACCGACCTTTTGTTTCAGCCAACGCGGAATCTTTACGCGGCCGATATCATCGGCCTGGCATTGATGAGTACAGGCTTCAGCAATCAACACCTTATCGCCCGGCCTCAAACTCTCGATTGCCTCCGCACCATGAACCAATTCATCCAAATTTCCTTTTTGACGGGCCATGAGAATGGAAAAAGAAGTCAGACGAATAGAATCAGGGACGATTGCATTAACCTCTTTGAAGACTTGACTGTCTGTGACTACTAAAGCAGGAGGTGTTTTCAGATTGTCCAACTGTTTTTGGATTTCATCAACCTTGGCAACCATAGCTACTGCTCCGGCATCCAGACAATCTCTTATAGCTTGAACCTGAGGAAGAATCAAACGACCTTTAGGAGCCGCAGTATCAATCGGCACACAGAACAAAACAACATCCCCGGGGTTGACTAAGTCTCTCAAGAACGGGATATCTTCAAACGCTCTCGGTGCAACTTTAATGAGTTCTTCTCTTAGCTCATTGAAACCCTCTCCTGTTTTTGCACTGATAGGAAATATAGGAAGGCCGATTTCCTCCGAAATCCGATTAATTTGTTGGAGGTCTAGAGCCTTTTCATCGACTTTATTGACGGCAAAAATAACTTGAGTTCCAAGCTCTTTAAAATCCTTCAACAAGGAGCGCTCAAAATCAGAAACGGGTTGTCCTGCCTCTAAAAGGATTACTGCCACATCGGTTTTTGACATGACTTCCTTAGTCTTGCCGATTCTCAGTTTCCCAAGGTCTCCTACGTCATCGATACCTGCAGTATCGATAATCATCACAGGTCCCAAAGGAAGGATTTCCATAGCCTTGTAAACCGGGTCTGTAGTCGTTCCGGCTATATTGCTCACCAAAGCGATATCTTGTTTTGTCAGACGATTGATGAAACTGGATTTTCCTGCATTTCTTTTGCCGAAGATTCCAATAAAAATTCGGTTTCCCTTCGGGGTTTGATTAAGGCCGGCCATAGACACTCCTTGATTTTGAATACCTGTAATTGTCCATGAAAAAAGGAGCCGAAGCTCCCTTTTTCATTGTTAATCTCGTATGTTCAGATTACTTTTCAACAACCTTAACAACGTCTCTCTTCAACCATGTTGGAGAATGGTGTTCAGCGGCTTCATAAGAAATGTCGCCGGGGCCGACTCTCCAAATGCCCTTGAAGTGTTCCATAGAAAGAAGGGCTAATGGGATGTGAGCGCAAGTAACCATTGCTGTCACAACGATGCTGCCCCAAACATGGGTAATGAACAACCAGTAGAAAAGTGTCTTACCGAGTAAAGGAGCACCTGCCCAAAGCAACCAGCCGGTAACGATCAAGTAAGCGATGGCTGCGATGAAAATGAGATAGCTCATCTTCTGACCGCCGTTGTATCTGCCCTGAGGAGGAACTTCTTCCGGGCCGAACGGGATCTTGAAGAAACGGCGTGGATAGCCACCGAAGTTTCTGAACCACATAATTGTGTTCTTATCCCATTCCATGAGGTTCTTCATGGTAACGGCGAAACGATCGGGCGCAAACAAGATGTAGCCGACAAAGTTAAGAGTGAAAAGAGCACCGAGCCAAATATGCCAAACCATCAAAAGGTTAGCTGTTTCGTCGGAGATAGCACCCATCATATTGCCGAAATAAACGATAACGCCTGTAAAGAAGAGTGCGTACCAGCAAATAGCGTTGATGGAATGGAAAACCTTGTCGGAAGTATGGAAGCGCAGAATACGAGCACCGCTTGCAGCATTAGACATGTTTGGTCTCCTTCATAGCTAACTGAGAACGTGGGAAGTAGTGTGTATGGTTCAACTCATACATTTCACCTTCAACTGGTTTGCCCTTCATGTCTTCATAGACTTTCCAGCAAACATCGTTTTCGTGAGAAGATGTGAGTTTAACCTTCTGCAAACGCTTGTCGTCTGCGTACAAGCCTTCTTGACGATCAAGAATAACTTTATTGCGGCCTGTGACAATCTTAGTGATAACGGCACCGGCAGCAGCTACAACAACAGCGCAAAGGCCTACTACCTTCAAGAAGCCGCGTCTGCCCAACAGTGCATCTGTATCTCTTTCTGTATATTGATATTTACTCATTTTTCCAACCCTTTAGAGTTTGACTGGAAGCGGAAGTGTCGGTGCGAGCCATGCGGAGCCGGAGCCTTGGAGAGGCTGACCGCCGCCGTTGACGCAACCGCCAGGACAGTTCATAACTTCAATGAAGTGCCAACGATCTTTATCTTCGTTGATGATCTTCATCACTTTCTTAAGATCTTGGAGAGCACCGTTAACAACAGCGACGCGAAGTTCAAAAATCTCACCATTCTTAGCCTTCAAAGGAATTGGAATAGTGGCTTCAACAAGTGAAGAATCGTAACCACGAACGCTGATGATGTCCGGGTTAGTCAATTCTTTACCGGAAAGAATGAAGTAAGCTGTACGAAGAGCAGCTTCCATAACACCGCCGGATGCACCAAAGATAGTACCGGCACCGGTGTATTTTTCCATCTGCTTAACTTCGTGAGTTGTCGGCATTGTCAATGGATTGATGCCTTTGCGACGAAGAACTTCAGCGATATCACGGGTGGTCAAGCTGTAGTCGATATCTGGGAAAGCAGGAGTATCTTTTGGAATTTCGCCGTGAGCGACATTCCACTTCCAGGCGTCAACGAATTCAGGACGGCTGGCTTCGTAAATCTTAGCTGTGCAAGGAGTGATAGATACCAAGACCATATCTCTCGGATCTTTTTTCCAAATATGCTTGGCACCCCAGCTCTTAGCCAAAGCACCGCCCATTTGAATCGGGCTCTTTGTTGTAGAGACGTGAGGAATAGCGCTGGCGAAATTGATTTCCATATTTCTGACCCAGCCAGGGCAGCAACTTGTGAAGTGAGGAAGCGGATGGTGAGCCATCATATCAACTTCCGGACCTCTTTCTCCGAGAGCCCAGTATCTTACTTTCTTGATGAACTCAGTACCTTCTTCAAGAATTGTTTGGTCAGCAGTTTGGTTAACGTCATAGTTAACGAAGCCGGCCTTTTCAAGGGCGTTAAGCATCTGATCTGTGCAGAGATCGCCCGGTTGGCCTCCGAATTCTTCCGCTAAAGCGACGCGAACTGCAGGAGAGGGATGTGCAACAACGAACTTCTTCGGATCATCCAAAGCTTTGATCACATCATCAACGAAGCTCATTTGCTCGATAGCGCCGAACGGGCAGGCTACTAAGCATTGTCCGCAGCTTACACAAGCATTATCACGAATCTTATGAATGGAACCAAGACCACCGTCGATAGCATCGACCGGGCAGAATTTTCTGCAGGTATCGCAACCTACACAGGTTTCTGAATTGATCTTGATGATTCCTCTTAATTCACCTTTGCGGAAATTCCCCTGATAGTCGGGACCATCTTCTCCACGGCAACCCTGAGGCGGCCGGAAAGTGACTACTTCCATAGTTGTCATTGTTTGCTCCATAGGCTTGAAATGGGTGAGAAGAAAATAGCCGACATCGCTGGGATGTTATGTTAAAAATTTTCCCTAGTAGGTTACAGTCGGCAACATCTCAGACAGGATTGTAAAAAAAGATTCGTTTTGAAACAATGGAACTAAAACGAATATCCTAAGGGTATACGCCTAATTTCCCACCCCTTTTAAGGAAATATTCGTGAAATCCCGCCTGAGTTTTGGTTTAGGTGGGTAATTTCAAATGTTACATAACCTTTTTCTCAGATAGAAAAAAGTTATGAGATTTCTGCCAGAAGTTTTGGTGCTTTCTGTGCTTCTGAAAAATCTTTCTATTATGAAAGCTCATTCATGACCTTACTTCGGCACCATGTAAAAGGCCGACTTTTGTGCACAAAAGCGCGTCGTCGGCCAATAAAAACTTAGATTAAAGATCGACTTCTTTTTCGACAAAGAAATGCCGATTACATATCTTCTTCTTTCAGCGGCTTTCTCAATTCTGCACGGACATTATCCATTGCCGTGTAGAAGTCTTTCATCATTACCAGACCGAGGAGTTTACCTCTGTCAGTGATAATGAATTGATCCTTGTCTTCCGGATTTTCTTTTATAGCGCCTGCAAGCTTAAGGGCCAGTACCTCCTTCATTAAAGCCGTATCTAAACGGACGTTATGAACTTCTCGGAAGTATTTTCTGGAGAGACGCCCTGCAAACAAACCCAATAAGAGGCGATATTGAAGGATTTCGTGTTTAGAAAAAGTTCTCTTACGCTCTACTCCGTCTCGGCCGGAACCGATACGCTCGTTGTATCTTCTCAAAGAGAATGTATTAACGTACAAGGAATCCCCTAAGAAGCTGAATGCGCCTGAACCAATTCCTAAGTACTCATCGTTGTCGATAACGTACTCGTCAAAACCTTCGTTATTGGCCTTACCAAAAGCCCAAGATGAAAGCTGGTTGTAGTGAGGAGCAACCGTATCCAAAATGATTCGGTATTGCTGAGCCATCACTTCCGGAGGAGAAGCTAAAGAATCTTTGACGCTGCGTTTGGTTTGGCTTGTGACCATCAAAGGATAAGTCGTAATCTGTCTGGGAGACAGAGCTACTACTTTTTCCATATCGGAGCGAACGATCTCATCCGTTTGACCGCGGAAGCCGAAAATCATATCTACGTTGCAGATAGGGAAAATTTCTTTGGCTTTCAGAATGTTCTCATAAACCTCTTCTCCTGTTCCGAACTTATCCCTTTCAATCATCTTTAGGATATTGTCATCGAAGCTCTGTACCCCTACAGACATACGATCGACAAGCCCTTTGAGATGAATGATATCCGGATTGGCCATAACCTGAGGATCGGTTTCACAAGAGACTTCGCCCATTGACGGGAAAAGCTTGCGGGCCAACTCAATAGTCTTGATCAGTTCGTCCATCAGAATAGTGGTGGTGCCACCTCCGACATACATGGACGTAAAGTTGTAGCCCAAGTCATGAACCATCTGCATTTCTTTGCGAAGGTTCACAAAGTACTCACGTGCTTTGTATTCTTTGAATAAGAACCGGTGGAAAGTACAGTAAGTGCACAACGTATTGCAGAACGGAACATGTGCATAAAGCATGTACTTGTGTCCGGGCTGCGGTTTCGGAAACTCCTTCAGAATGCAAGGATCCAAAACCAAATTTTTGTCCAATTGGTACTGCATTACTTTTTCCGTACCATAGATCATCCATTGCGGTGCCATGGCCTCGGAATGTAATTTCTTTTCACTGCCTTTGTAGGCAGATTTAATTGTGTCAGTTGATGCTTTCATAAATAACTTTTAGATTTTGGACAAAATTATACTTTTTCCGTATCGCCCACAGAATTTCAACAAAAAGATTAACCGTTCTGAAAAAAAGAGCGCAAAGACTGCCTTAATCGAGCATCCAAAATCACGAAATTTTCTCTGCTTTACGATTAACGGCGTGCGCCTTTATACATGCTTTCAATAACTGTTCCGTATTTGGCCATCATGTTCTTGCGCTTAAGCTTCAATGTTGGTGTCAGCAACTCCTTCTCGATTGTCCATGGTTCTAAAGTGAGTGCGATATTCTTCGGAACAGCGTATGCCGGAAAAGCCTTACATAGCTTCTTAACCTGTTTAAGGATGTATCCCTTAACTTCATGAGACTGAAGCGATTCATTGTTTGTAGGATCTACGCCGAGCTTTTCGGCTAACTCTACCCACTTATCCTTGTCTAAAGACAGAAGTGTTGCAATGTAAGGGCGTCCGTCTCCGACTGCAAAACATTGGCTAATCAAAGGATCACATTCAATGGCGCTTTCAATGTCAACCGGAGAAATCTTCTCTCCCGTCGAAGTAACAAGAATCTCTTTGATTCGGCCCTTGATCTTCAGCCTTCCTTCGGAATCAAATTCTCCTTGGTCACCGGTATGAAGCCAACCGTCTTCGGTTAATGCTATTTTGGTGTCTTTTGCGCGATTCCAATAACCTTGCATCACAAGGTCGCCCTTCACAAGAATTTCGTCTTTTTCGCCGATCTTGACCTGAACATCTTTGAGAAGTCTTCCCACTGTATTCGGATCATTATCTTCGACTTTATTACCGCAGATAATTGGACTGGTTTCAGTCATTCCATAACCTTGAATAACCGGTAGACCAAGACCGCAAAATACCTTAGCTACCTTTTCATTGAGGGAGGCGCCGCCGCTGATAGCAACTTTTAATTGTCCGCCGAATTGATCCTGTAATGTCTTTGAAATTTTCTTCTGGAATACTTTGCCCAAGTTTTTATCAAAGATGGCGGAGAAACCTCCTTCGTATGGAATCTTGTTCTTTCTGCAGAAATCTCTCCAGCCGACATTAACACCCCAGCTGAATAATTTCTGAGCGATGGGGCCTTTCTTCTTCAAAGCCTCTTGAAGTTTGCCGTAAATCCTTTCGTAGACTCTTGGAACCGAAATCAAAACATCCGGTTTAGCAATCTTGAAGTCATCTGCCAAATATTGAAGAGAACGATTGAAAATAATGGTGCTTCCAGTCGCTAGAGCCAGGTAATAACCGGCTGTCCTTTCAAACATGTGAGATAACGGAAGGAAGGACAAAAATTTTGCGCCGATTTCCGGTCTGACATGAGCAAGAGTAGAACGAACGTTGCTGGTAATATTTTTATGGGAGAGCATTACTCCTTTTGGCTTTCCGGTAGTGCCGGAGGTATAAACAATGCAGGCCAAATCGTGCTCCGTAGGCGCCGGAGGCAGAATCTCTTTCCCTGTTACGCTGCTAAGCCAATCTTTCAAGCTTTGAGCAATAGCGGCCGTTGAAAGATTGTCTTCCTGCGTAATAATAACTTTCTTTAATTTACTTAAATCGAAGCCCGCTTTTTGGATTTGCTCCCACTTCTCCAATCTGTTGGTGATTAAGAAAGAAGCCTCGCTATCTTGCAGGATGTAAGCACTCGATGCCGGAGTATCGATGGCATGAAGAGGAACAGGAATCAGTCCGTTAGCCATAGCGGCTTGGTCAAAGCAAACTGCATCCACTCCATTGGGCAGAAGCATAGCTACTCTGGATCCCGGGTTAATTTGGCTGGCTGCAAAAGCTCGCTGCCATTCTTTAACTTTATTCGCGACTTCTTGATAAGTATAAGAAATCCATTTTTTTGTGGATTTATCAAACTCACGGAGAGCCTCGTCTTGCGGTCCTTTTTCTACTCGATTTTGAAAAAAATCACATAATGTATGTAACGAATCTAACGCACGGGCACGTTCTTCTTTAGTGTCTGTCAAGACCTTCTCCTACACTTCTCCTATTTTCTCTCGTAGCTTAAGAGAAATTTTGCTTTTACAACGGGCGAAATTTTAAGGGTATTTACTTATATTTTCGTTATGTCGAAATAAAGATAAGAATCCGTATCTCTCCAATCCCAATCCTCCGGAAGCATTAAAACTTCGGCCATGAAAAATGACCGCTTTACCAAAAGACAGAGCGGTCATATTTTTCGACAATCAATATTACATTGGTTTTACGGCACCGTTGTTGCCTGCCATCCTGACGGACATTCCGTCACATAAGGGTAGAAGTTCTTAGATGCTTGGCACCAATACATAACATTACCTGAGCCGACTGACGGAGTGACGGCAACCGGAGGAGCCACTACTACGGGAGGTGCGACTACTGCAGGAGGCGAGACAACTACCGGAGCAGAAGGCACAATATAGTTAGGAGGCACATAAGTCGGTGTAGGCGGCACATAAACCGTTGTCGGAGGGGGCGTACTGACGGAATTGGCAATCGCACCTGCGACTCCAAGTCCTAACCCTATCGCCAGAGCACCTCCTAAAACATCGGCACCCCAATGATGTCTTGGTGGTCTGGGACCAGGACCGGGCCTAAAGCCGGGACCTGGGCCTCCGGGTCCAGGACCGGGTCTGAAACCTGGGCCAGGGCCTCCGGGACCGGGTCTAAAACCGGGTCCTCCGGGAGGAGGTCCGGGCGGTCTTGCTAAACCGTCTGTACAGAGCGTAAAGGCGCAGCAAGCAACAAATGCAAGCTGAACTGCTGTTTTAGTTTTCATCCTTGCACCCCTGATAAGTTAAATAATTACTTCCAATTGTGCACTTGTTTGAAAGACTTGAACAGCCTTAGCGTCCAAATTAAACAATCTTTACGATTAATTTTTAGAGAAAGAGGCCTTCTTCTGATCCAGCTCTTCCCATCGAGCGTATTTCTTTTCCAACAGATCCGAGATTTCCGCCATTCTCTTATTGGTATTGGCAAAAAACTCAGGCGTTTTCTTTTCCGAGCTCTCCCCGCTCATCGATGCTATTAGTTGTTCTTGTTCCGCTTCCAGACTTTCAATTTCGGACGGAAGCTTCTCCAACTCCATATTTTCCTTATAGGAGAGTTTTGTAGGCTTACCTTTTTCCCTTACTTGAGCAGGTTTGGATGCCGGCTTCTTTTCCTCAGCACATTTCTCTAGTACTTCCCGATGACGAAGCCATTCTTCATAACCTCCGACATAAGAAGTCCAGACTCCTTTACTGTCAGGAGCAATTACAAAGGAGGCGACATTGTCCATGAAGGTCTGGTCATGAGACACAAGAATAATTGTTCCTTGATAATTGCTCAAAGTATCTTCGAGCATTTCTAAGGATTCAATATCCAGGTCGTTGGTCGGCTCGTCCATGACCAGCAAATTTGCCGGTTTTGCAAAGAGCTTAGCTAAGAGCAAACGATTCTTTTCCCCGCCGGACAAACTTGAAACTTTGACATTGGCACGATGAGGAGGGAATAAAAAGTCGCCGAGGTAACCGATAACATGCTTCCTTTGGCCGTTGACTTCAACCCAGTCAGAACCCGGAGATACAGTCTCAACCAAAGTTTTCTCAGGATTAAGCTCAGCTCGAAGCTGATCAAAGTAGGCCACTTCCAAGTTTGTTCCCAGACGGACCTTACCGCTTGTCGGCTCAAGCTTGCCAAGAATGACCTTAATTAAAGAGCTCTTACCAACACCGTTCGGACCAATCAATCCGAGCTTATCTCCCCTCATTAAACGGAGATTCAGATTTTTAATAAGAGTTCTTTCTCCGAAACTCAGGCAAACATCTTCGAGTTCGGCCACCATCTTTCCGCTTTTTTCACCTGCATCTAAAGCAAGCTTGGCGGTACCTATGCGATCCCTTCTGGCTTCGCGTTCCCGACGAATCTGCTCCAGTCTCCGTACTCGACCTTCATTTCTGGTTCTGCGGGCTTCGATACCCTTGCGAATCCAGACCTCTTCCTGAGCCCAAAACTTATCAAACTGGCTGCGGGCCTTTTCTTCAGCCTCAAGCTCTTCATTTTTTCTTTTTTCGTAAGCTTCGAAGTTGCCCGGATAAGTTCTCAGGTCTCCGCGATCGAGCTCAAGAATTTGCTGAGCAACTTTATTTAAGAACGAGCGGTCGTGAGTAATAGTCACGAGTGTGCGGTTCTTTCGGAAATTACTGAGAATAAGCTCTTCAAGTTTGAAAATTGCATCAATATCCAAGTGGTTGGTAGGTTCGTCCAACAAAAGAAGCTGCGGTTCCAGTGCAAAAGCCAGAGCTAAGGCTCCTTTTTTCTTCTCGCCTCCGGAAATACTTTCAGGAGACGCATCTGCATTCAGTCCAAACAAATGGATATATTCATTGAGCTTTGAAATGACCTCCCAACGGTGCACTTCATCACCTATCTCATCAATCTTTCCTCTCTTGAGCAGAGCATCGTAGACGGTGGCCGCTTCCGGATAAACCGGGTCTTGCTCGACGTAAATAGCTCTTAAACCCTTAGCAACGTTTCTCTTGCCCGCATCTAATTTTTCGACACCGGCCAGAACCTTCAGCAAAGAACTTTTCCCGGTTCCGTTGCGGCCGATAAGTCCAAAGCGCTGGCCTTCCTCAATAGTCAAATTAACCTTGTCAAGCAGAGGAGCGTCTCCCCACGCGAGATGAGCATCTTGTAAAGTTTGAAGAATCATAGGCCGGCCTCTTCCGCGCTTTCTTCAAAGGCTACATCATCAGCCAAGTCGCGCTTTGGAGTAACAACCGTTTTGTCCAGAGTCCTTTTTGCGCTGCTGCTGGTCTTCTTATCGAAATGAATCTTTCCGCTCAGGCCATCTTCAAGATCGATTTGATCTTGCCACTCAAGCCAACTCTTTCCGAGAGCCCAAGCATCCACACCAACTGCAAAAAGATGTCGGTCATCGCTGTTGAGCTTAAGAAGGATTGGTCTGTACTTCAAATAATTTTGATGACTCAGCTGAGTAATCGCCGGTATTTCCAATGTCACCATACCGGTTAAATCATTAGCCTGTGTCTGGGAAGTCATTACGTCATTAGTTCGATAAGGATTGGTGTAGCTAGTCCCGAATACCGGCAGCTCAGGAGGAAGATACGGCCGGATGAGGCTAGCCTGCTGCGGATTCATAGCGAAAAAAGCTCCTCTAAAGCTTTTTCCTCTCATCTCAGTCCTCAAATAAGAAATTTGTTCGGTACTTACGTGGCGTATTTCACCGACTGAGCCATTTTTGCTCAATTCATCCACAATAGCTCTTGCAACTCTTTCGTCATAGCTATTGGGAGTGGCCAACACTACGAAATCTCCTATTGGGTTCTTAGCTGTATTTTCAAGAGCCACTTTAACTAATTGCTCAACTTCGCTTTCGATAGCTACGTCGATGCTCATAAAAAGCTCAGGCTGAACGGCAGAATCAGTTTTGTTGATGGCCACAACCGGAAGCGGAAGATAAGGGAGGCTTGCGATTTTATCTACTGAAGTCTTTAAAACCGGTCCAATCATCAGCATCGCTTTCGTATCAGCCGCATGATTAAGAACCTCCAGGACATTGCCTGATTCGCTTATTTCATATTTGACAAGCTCATAGCGGTCCTCGTCTTCTTTGAATGCTGCTTCCACTCCGTGGATTAAAGGAGCAGTAGCGGCCGCAAGGCTGCTGTTTTGAGGAGGCACCATCAACCCGACCTTTATTTTCCCCGTCGGTTCTGAGGTTGAAACTGCCGCTTCTTGAGCGTTAACCAAGTTCTGACCCATTAATGAGAGTAGGCTTAATGTAACGAAACAAACTTTGTTCAAAAGTGTAGAGGACACAATGGACTCCGTACCCAACCAATTCGAAAACAATATTTTATTTACTGAGACACGATTAGCAAGTCAAGATTTTCCGGCTCCTGCACTTTATGTCATCGGCCTTCCGATCGGCAACTTTGCTGATATCACGCTGCGTGCCCTTTGGACCTTAAGCTTGTGCGACAAAGTCGCTGCCGAAGATACAAGAGAGACTAGTAAACTGCTTCAAAAGTTTAGTCTATCTAAAGAATTATTCCCCGTTCATCAGCATAATGAGCAAAATGGGGCTTCTAAAATCCTTGGCTTCCTTGAGGAAGGTCTGAGGATTGCACTAGTAACCGATGCGGGAACTCCGGCTATCTCTGATCCCGGCTGCAAGGTCGTTGATGCAGTTCAAAAAGCAGGACTTCCCGTGATTCCCATTCCCGGCTCCAGTGCGGTGGTCACCGCCTTATCGGCTGCCGGCATGGCTCCTGAAGGTTTTATTTTCCACGGGTTCTTAGACAGCGGTTCTAAAGAAAGATTAAAGACAATAAAAGAGCTTGTTGACACGGGAAGAACCTTTGTCCTCTATGAAGCTCCCCACAGAATGGAGAAATTGGCTAAAGAATTAGCCCAAACGGTTCCTCCGGAAAGAAAGATTGTTGTCGCCAGAGAGCTTACAAAGAAATTTGAGGAAATTAAAAGTTTCACCTCTGAAACCATCGTGGAATGGTTTGCTTCAAAAAAACCGGCAGGGGAATTTGTGGTAATCATCAATGCGGATACCTCTAAGAAGGAACAGTCCCTGGATGAAAACACGCTAAAATGGCTCAAGCATCTCTCCCCCCTGCTTCCAACAGGAGAACTGAGTGCAATGGCTCACGACATCACAGGCATCCCCAAAAAACAAATTTATGATGTCCTTCTGCAACTAAAAAAGCAGGATTAACAATTACTAAACAGCATTGCAGTTGACGGGGGAAATTCGTTTTATTATTTTCACGGGTCCAAATTTTCAATTAAGGAGATGAACTTGTCTTCGAACGATAAAAATAAAGCCAAGGCTAACGAAGCTGAAGTCCTCAATAAAGAAACAACTGCAGAAATGGAGAAAATTGCGGCCGAAGGTCCTTCCGAAAGTGAAAAAATCGGAACCACTATCGAAAGCATTTCATCCTCTCCGGTAACTTCCGAAACAGAGGCAGAAGAGTACGTGACAGAGCAGACTTTCTCTGCTGCAACAGAACATGAGCTGCAAGCTTTAATTGCCATTCTGGACGGAGAATCTCCGACAGATCGCAAATCCATCTTGAAAGCTCTCGTCCGCAGAGAAAAACTCAAAGAAGCTCCGGCCAACTTAAAAGATAAAAAAGACGCCTCTGAAGACGAATTAAACGAAGATTGGAGAAAAGGCGGCTATCCGTACAAGAACCGTATGAGCCGCAAGCTCTACGAAAAAGAAAAATATCTTTTGCAGGTTGAGCTGCTCAAACTCCAGTCTTGGGTTAAAGAAACCGGTCAAAAACTCGTCATTCTTTTTGAAGGACGCGACGCAGCCGGCAAAGGCGGCACCATCCGCCGTTTCATGGAGCACTTGAATCCCCGCGGCGCCCGTGTGGTTGCTCTTGAAAAACCGACTGACCGTGAACTCGGCCAATGGTATTTCCAACGCTATATTCCGCATCTTCCGACCAAAGGCGAAATCGTTCTCTTTGACCGTTCTTGGTACAACCGTGCCGGCGTCGAAAGAGTCATGGGTTTCTGCACTAACGAGCAGTACATTGAATTCATGCAGGAGTGCCCGGAATTTGAAAGATTCCTTACCCGCAGCGGCATCTATCTGATTAAGTTCTGGTTCTCAGTGAGCCGCAAAGAACAGCGCCGCCGTTTCAAAGAACGTCAAGTCCATCCTTTAAAGAGATGGAAACTCTCTCCGGTTGATATGGCTTCTTTGGATAAATGGGATGACTACACCCGCGCTAAAGAAGATATGTTCTTAAGCACCGATACCGTAGCAGCGCCATGGACCGTCATTAAGAGCGACGACAAGAAGAGAGCCCGTTTAAACGCGATGAGATATGTGCTTCACTCCTTACCGTATACCGGCAAGGATGCAGCCGCCATCGGCCCGATCGATCCTTTAATCTTAGGCCGTGCCAACACTATTTATGAAAAAGGCGAGCACAGCGACATTCTCCTGCAACTGAGCAGCAACATCGGAAGCGTCAGCAAAAAAGGCAAATAAGCTTTGTTGATACGCAGAGAGGTCTCACTTAAGAGGCCTCTTTTCGTTTCCTACCCTCGCATCCTTACTATCAACCTCAGGTTTACGATACTCAGTATCGCGAATATTATCTCTTCATCTTAGAATTATTTAACACGTCTTAGATCCAACACCTCAGGAGTAACCGCCATGACTCAGCCGGATGTTCACGAAATTATGGTTGTCCGAATTGTTGATGACGATGAAGAGCTTCTGACTTCTTTCCGATTCTTGCTCGAAGGAGAAGGCTGGTTCGTACGCACATACAACAGTGCGGAAAGTTTTCTAGAGAAGGACAACTTTAATGTTCCAGGCTGCGCCATTGTTGATATCCGAATGAACGGCATGAACGGATTGGAGCTGCAAGATACGTTAAATGCCCGAGGAATCAAACTTCCTTTGATTTTTCTGAGCGGCCATGGAACCGTCGAAAACGTAGTAGACACGCTCCAAAGCGGTGCCGTCACATTTTTATCAAAACCGGCATCTTTAGACAAACTTCGAGAAGCAATCAGCAAAGCAATGGAGTGTGCTTCTGAAATTAATGAGCAAAAAAGCGATATTCGCAATTGGCACAGCCTTACAGGAAAAGAAAAAGAAGTAGCCAAGCTCGTCAGCCAAGGACTTCTCAACAAGCAAATTGCCGGAGAATTAGGAATTGCTGAGCGAACCGTTCAAACTCACCGCACCATGGTGTACCGCAAGCTCGATGCTAAAAACAATATTGAGGTCTACAAAATACTCAATAGGTTGAACCTCATCGACTGATTATGCCTAACCTTCTAAGCTTTCATACAAAAATTCAACTTTTCTCTTGTGATTTCTCTACCGTCCTGCCGAGTTGGATCACAATGGATAAGCCGGACGGCTCAGCGGCTTCTATTCTGACTGAGCCTCTATGTCTTTCGGCTATAGCGCGGATAATGGATAAGCCGAGGCCAAGCCCATCTTTTTTTGATGTCTGAAGCGGATGCCGTAAGTTCTCAATCTGCTCTTGATTCAATCCGTGACCATTATCAGTGAAGGTCACTTTGACTACACCTTCAGAATTCTTTTCTGCTGAAATTTTTATCTCGGGATTCGACTGAGACTCCATCGCCTGAAGCGAATTTTTTAGGATATTTAAAAAGCAAATAGAAAGCTCGAACTCATCTCCGTCGATTTTTAAATCCGGAGAAATCGTTTTGATCAATTTAACCTTGGGATGCTTTAGCTGAAAGTCTCCTACCACCTTATTTAACAGAGCCGATACGTTAGTCGGCACTCGCTTCAACGGCCTATTCTTCGAAAAGCTCTGTACATGTTCAATGATGTCTATCGCCTTCAAGACGCTGCCTTCAATCTTCTGCATCACAAAAATCAGCGTTTCCTGTGGAATCGGCGCAGATCCATGTTTTTGACGCGATAAAAGACTCTGAGCATAGTTCTCAATAACGGTTAAAGGCTGTTTCAGTTCGTGAGCCACCATTGAAGACATAATTGAAACAATGCTTGCTCGTTCCCAAGCTTCAACTTTGCGTTCCATTGCCCACTGTTTTTTTAGACTTTCTTTGACTAAGGATGTCTGTTTTTCAACCTCACGGACGACTAACCTGTCATGAACAAAGAGCGCAAGCAATAACAAGAGGACGATTAAAGCCGGGTAACGAGCTTTCCAAATTACATCTGTCCAACTCTCCGGCTCGAAATAGTCAATGAGATCATCATGAGATCTTTTCAAAAGTGCGTAGACGTCTCTTAAGGACGCCGGATCCGTCCATTCTCCAAAGGTACTCAAAGAACGATCGTTCTTCAAGGTTGCGATCACTTTCCGATTTAATTCTTTAGGAACGCCAGAGGCTGCCATAAGACTCCACGCCGGATAGAGTTCCGATGTAGATAAGCATTGAGTTTCGGAGAATGTTCTTGGCTCTAAAGGCCTAAGGAGCGCACGTAATTTCTCAGGAAG
>UQNA01000005.1 GCA_900542195.1 uncultured Sutterella sp.
CCGCCTCTTTGAGCGCTTCGGGTTGAACTTCCAAAATCACATTTTCCATTTCAAACAACTTGGCAAATTGCTTGATGACCGCATTTTTCGGTTCTGTCAAAATACGAATCAAAGCATCTTCATCCAAATTGTCCAAGGTTGTGATGATGGGAAGTCTGCCAACCAATTCCGGTATTAAACCGAAATGCACCAAATCTTTGGCTTCGATATCGTGAAGAATTTCTCCTTCACTTCTTTCGTCTTCTCCGCGAACTTCAGCCTCAAAGCCTATACCGCTCTTTTCTGTTCTTCTGCGGATAATCTTATCCAAGCCCTCGAATGCACCTCCGCAAATAAAAAGAATATTTGTAGTGTCGACCTGAATATTCTTTCCGTTGGGATGTTTTCTTCCGCCTCCGGGTGGAACTGAAGCAACGGTACCTTCTACCAACTTAAGAAGTGCCTGCTGAACGCCTTCGCCGGAAACGTCTCTGGTGATGGAAGGATTTTCACTTTTACGGGCAATCTTATCGATTTCGTCTAAGTAGATAATTCCGGTCTCGGCCTTCTTAACATCAAAATCACAACTCTGAAGAAGCTTAAGAATAACGTTTTCTACGTCTTCTCCGACATAGCCGGCTTCCGTCAAAGTTGTTGCATCGGCAATAGCAAAGGGAACATTCAGCATCTTTGCCATGGTCTGTGCAAGAAGTGTTTTGCCGGAACCCGTCGGTCCTAAAAGCAGGATATTGCTCTTTTGAATTTCCAGATCCTCGCCATCGCCGTTTCCCTGAAACTTGTTTTTCAGTCTCTTGTAGTGGTTGTAGACGGCAACGGAAAGAACTTTTTTGGCTTCTGCCTGACCAATCACGTACTGGTCAAGGTTTTCGCAAATTTCCCTTGGCGTCGGGATCTTCTTATTCAGAATAGATTCGCTTACTGTTGCAGCTCCGGCTGCCTCAGAATCTTTTGCGGACGAAGGAGAAGAAGCAGACAGACCGGATTGCTTCATTGCTTCGGCAATAACGCCGGAGTATTCAGCCAGCTGGCGAGTGCAGTCTTTGCAAATATAGCTGTCCCCTTCGCTGGATTTGTAAATCGCCTCGTACTGCCCTTTCTTGGCTCCGCAGAAGGAGCACACTGGATCTTTGCTTCCAAACTTCATTGTCTCACTCCGAAATTAAGCCTTAGCTTGGATTTCTGAACGTTTTGTAAATACGCGGTCAATAATGCCGTACTCTTTAGCTTCCAAGCTGCTCATAAAATTATCCCTCTCGGTGTCTTTAGCGATCTTTTCGATGGACTGACCTGTATGAGAAGCAAGGATTCCGTTCAAACGGCTTCTCAATTCCAAAATTTCTTTAGCCTGAATTTCGATATCAGCGGCGGTACCCTGAGAACCACCGGAAGGCTGATGGATCATAATTCTGGAATTTGGGAGAGCATAACGCTTACCTGCCGCTCCTGAAGCCAACAAGAAAGCGCCCATTGAGGCGGCCATACCTAAGCAGATGGTTGAAACATCCGGCTTAATAAACTGCATGGTGTCGTAAATAGATAGACCGGCGTAAACGCTTCCTCCCGGAGAGTCAATATACAGAGAGATGTCTTTATCAGGATTTTCGCTTTCTAAGAAAAGAAGCTGAGCAACGACCAAATTGGCACTCTGTTCAGTCACAGGTCCAACAAGAAAAATTACACGATCTCTCAACAGTCTGGAATAGATGTCGAAGGAGCGTTCACCTCTTCCGCTCTGCTCGATTACCATTGGGATCAAATTGTTCATAGTAGGAGGAGTGAAAATCTTATCTTGCATGTTTTATTCCTAAAGACAAATGGGCGATGACTTCGCAGCCCCCGCCCAATTAAAAACCTAAATCAAGAATTTGAATTAAGCCTGTGCAGCCATCAAATCTTCGAATTTAACAGTTTCTTTCTGAGTATCAGCATTCTTCAATGCCCAATTTACGACATTGTTTTCAAGAACAACACCGATCAATTCGGACTTGCGCTGTGGGTCATTCAAGTACCAGTTGATAACTTCTTCCGGATCTTCGAAGCTCTTGGAGATGTCTGTAGCCAATGCTTTAACTTCTTCCGGAGTAGCCTTAATGTCTTCTGCCTTGATGATTTCCTGAATCAGGAGACCCAAACGAACACGGTTGGTAGCTGCATCGAGCATCAATTCCTTGTTGGCGAAAACGCTTTCAGGAAGAGTCAGACCGCGGGCCTTGAGCATTTCTTTCTGAGCTTCAACCATCTTCAAACGTTCTTCTTCAACCAATGCGTGAGGAACCGGGAATTCAGAGGCCTTCAAGAGAGCATCCATAACGCTCTGTTTTGTCTTGTTGGTCAATCTGTTCTTGAGTTCGCGCTCAAGGTTTTCTTTAACATCAGCTGTCAACTGAGCAACACCGCCTTCAGTGATACCCAAAGAAGCAGCAAATTCATCATTCAATTCTGGAAGATGAGGTTCTTCAACTCCAGTGAGTTTGACTGTGAAGGAAACTTCTTTTCCAGCCAATTCCTGAGAAGGATATTCTGCAGGGAATGTGAGCGGGAAAGTCTTTTCTTCGCCGATAGACATGCCCTTGATAGCATCTTCAAAAGCCGGAAGCATCTGGCCTGCACCGAGAACAAACTTGTAGTTGTCGGCTTTACCGCCTTTGAAAACTTCACCGTTAAGCTTGCCTTCGAAGTCAACTGTAACCAAGTCGTTATCTTGAGCCGGTCTTTCAACTTTGGAGTAAGTTGTACGCTGTTTGCGCATTACGTCCAATGTCTTGTTTACGTCTTCTTCAGTAAGAGCGCATTCGTATTCAGTAACCTTAACGCCTTTGAGGTCAGGTACTTTAACTTCCGGGAAAACCTCGAAAGCAACTTCGAACTTAACAAGGCCTTCTTCGTCCTGCTTTTCAGCCGGATAGATAGAGGGCTGGCCGACAATTTCAAACTTACCTTCCTGGAGAGCTTTGGAAGCAGCGTCAACAGCCAACTGGTTGATAGCTTCTTGTTCAGCTTCGAAACCATAAGTAGCGGCAACCATGCTCATCGGAGCTTTGCCTGGACGGAAACCATGGAATTTTGCCTTCTTGGCATACTGTTTCAAGCGCTTCTGAACTTCTTTTTCGATGTCAGCGCGAGAAACGGAGACTTCAACCTTTCTTTCAAGCGGATTCGGTTCAACTTTAACTGCTTCTTCTTTGGCAGGTTCAGCAACTGCGGTTTCAGCTTTAACTTCTTCAGCGGCTGGAGCTGCTTCAACTTGATCTTTTGTTTCTGTCATTTTCTGTTTTTCCTCTCGACCCGGAAGAGCCGAGCCGTCCAAATAAAAATATTCTTTAGTATCAATAAAGAGGCCTAATAATCACTAGGCCATTTAGTAAACGGTTAATTATAACGACTTCCTTGAATTACACAATTTTGTTGCTTAAAAACTTTCTATCAATGTTAAGAATCTTTTCTTGTTTTTCTTTAGATGTTGAAAAGCACGAAGTTAGACAACGCAAAACCCGCTAGAAAGCAGAAAAAGATTGGAAAAACATCCGTGAACGTCTTTGGAACAAAAAATATGCTTTAGAACTTTGCTTCGTATTTTGAAGCCGGTGATTTGAAAGAGGCTGGCAGGGGAAGAAGGATTCGAACCCTCGAATGCCGGAATCAGAATCCGGTGCCTTAACCAGCTTGGCGATTCCCCTGCAAGTGAAGCGTGATATTACACAACTCTAAAAAAAATTGCAAATCGTCTTTTAATTTATCAAAAGACTGATGACCTGCATGAGAATAAATCCTGCACATAAGAATGCAAAATTAACTTTCATCATTTTTTCAATAAGTTGTAAATCTTTTCTAGCTTCAATTCTTTCTTGAGCTTGGTACTCTTTCGGATATCTCATAATCTACCCCCAAAGTTTCTCTATAGGGATTTTACCAATATCCACTTAGTATTTCCACTTAGAAGATTGCAACGATTCCTTATATTGGTCTTTTCAATTGCTCAAATAGATTACATGAATCGGCTATTAGTGGTCGCTTTTAATACCTGCTCCGCACATTGACAGTAAAGAGTCCGGAGAAGCCCCATAAATTTTGCAATATTGCTCATAGGCAGCCAAAGCCGCCGCCGTTGTATGCTCGGCGTAAATGCCCCTAGCTGCCAGTTTGCGGCGTGCGGGAAGAATTTCTTCTTCCGGTGCCGTCACAACACGAATGTTATGCCGCTTAATCATGTCCAGGATCTCCTCTGCTCTTGCTGGCTTGCCAATCGCAATTCCCTCGGCCAAAGTGGGGACAGGAGTAATTTCGGCGAGATGATCTAATTGTTTTTCAACAGTTTCAAAGAAAGGTGCACAACCGCTTGCTTGGATAGCAATAACCTGCGGGAAATGAGATATAACACCCGAAGCCAAAAGATGTTCTAAAGCCAACACAGCTCCGATAAACAATGTTCCGTTTCCTAATTCAATAAAAATATTTTTCGGAACTCGTTTCAATTGCTCATAGGTCTCGTAGATATAAGTTTTTGTTCCCTCATAGAAGAAGGGATTAAAGACGTGGTTGGCGTAATAGGCTCCTTCAGTAACAACTTTTTCTCTGCATACATCAGCACAATGATCTCGGGTTCCGGGTACAACGACAGCTTTAGCTCCGAATGCCTCAATCATAGAAATCTTTTTAGGACTTGTTCCTTCCGGTACATAAATTTCGCATTCGATGCCTACTCTTGCACAATAAGCAGCAACGGCCACACCGGCATTTCCGCTTGAATCCTGAACGCATTTTTTGACGCCGATTTCTTTCATATGAGCCACCAGTGCGGCTGCGCCTCTATCTTTAAAGGAAAGAGTCGGCATCATGTAATCCATCTTGACCATGACATCCTTGTCAAAGGAGATGATCGGGGTTCTGCCCTCTCCCATCGTGACATCGCGCCAGCTCTCCCCTTCGATGTTCATAAAAGCCCGATAGCGGAAAAGACTCCATTCATTTTTATCGATTAGCTTTGCTTCAAATTTTGGGAACTCATTAGGAAGAGAAAACAATCCGCCGCAAGAGCATGAAGCTTGAGGAGTATTTGTCGGCGTTAATTTTCCACATTTGCTGCAAATGAAATTCATAAAAAATCCTTGAGAGCTGAGTTGAGATACAAGAATAATAATCTTTGGACAAGCCGTTATCGCATTGCTCTAACAAAAAAGCCCGCGATATGCGAGCTCTTTACGTTAAAAATAACGAAATTATGATGCGTAACTTTCAGCTATTCCTTTGACAACTTCCATTGATTCCTTAGCCGCTCCATCAAGGAATACAGCGTAATCTACGTTCGCTCCGTCGTCGGCGCAGTCAGACATTACTCTAATAACTAAGAATGGAATCTTATTTACCGCGCAGACTTGGCCGATAGCACCGCCTTCCATTTCTACGGCTACTGCCTTAAAGGTAGCTGCAATTAATTCTCCCTTGACGGTGTCTTTCATAAACTGATCGCCGGTCGCAATAACTCCGGTAACGCACTTGAAGTCCTTATCTCTGGCACTTTCAAGAGCAAGCTCTTGAAGAGCTTTATCGGTTTCAAAGAAAATCTGATTGAGGCCCGAAACCATTCCGACAGGATCGCCTAAGCCGGAAGTATCCATATCATGCTGGCATACTGCGGTAGCAACAACCATGTCTCCAACCTCTAAGTCAGGAGAAAGAGCTCCGGCCACACCGGTATTAATAATTTTGTCCACGCCGAACTTCAAAATCATTGTCTGTGCACAGATAGCTGCAAAGACTTTCCCGATGCCGCACTCAGCGATAACAACAGGAGTTCCGTTCAAAATTCCTTGGTTGAACTCGATGCCGCTGATAGTAGTTACCTTCAGATCTTTCAGTTCTTTTTTGAGGCCTTCAACCTCAACTTTCATTGCTCCAATAATGCCAATCATTGCTTTTCCTTAATTAAGAAATCGGTTCGCCTTCTGCATTGAAAAGAGGCAATTTTTCTAAGAACAGGATATCGTCGCGATCCGCCGCTTCCCCTTCAGCAAGAATAGCCATCTTTCCAACAACATTAGCTCCGCATCTTTCAGCCAGCTCTTCCAATGCCTCCAAAGATTTTCCGGTTGAAATAACGTCGTCAACGATTAATACTTTCTTTCCTTTCATGGTTTCGACATCGAGCTGATCTAAATAGAGCTTTTGCCGAGCGGCTGTGGTAATAGATTGAACTTCAACAAAGAAAGGATCGACCATATAGAGTTTCTTGCTCTTTCTGGCCACGATATATTTAGCGTCTCCCCTTTGTCTTGCCATTTCATGGACTAAAGGGATACCTTTGGTCTCTGCAGTAAGAACGTAATCAAATTCAGGAGCGATCTTAAGGAGCTCTCTGGCGCAATGCTCAGAAAGCGAAGGGTCTCCAACAATGATAAAAGCTCCAATGTAAAGATCATCATTAATAGCGCAAAGAGGCAATGCTCTTTCCATGCCTGCAATATTAATCTTGTATGTTTTCACCATCACACCGATAAATTCAACCAAATATGGGTTAATCCTACTTCAAAAATAGCCTGAAAACCAAATAAACGCTCAGGCACTCAAGCAGGATTAGGCATTATTGGATCAAGTGGGGGAAAGAGAGAAGAATTCTGCCCATTAATGAGCCCAAAGAAATCTCTTTTACTCGTCAAAACTTAGAAAAACGGAACTTTTCTTTTTTCGAAAAATCTCGCAGACCAATCCCCACCTAAGTAATTTCCATCTATTTCTGTTTTTCAGTGCCCCCAATTTTGAAGAACCGCAGAAATTATTGTTAACATATTGACAATGGAACAGGAACCCACAAAGCTTCCTTTTCCTAACTGCACATCCATTGTCCAAGATGGAAGCCATAAGCCGTGAAGTTATAAAAACTAAGAAAGACTAGCGGCTTGGTATTGCCTCTAATTTTTAAAAACTCAATCCACACAAATAGGAGATTCAACATGAAGCACTTGTTCGGCAAAGCGCTTTTTACCCTCGCCTGTGCAGGGTTAATGACAGCCGTATCAGCTGCATATAAAGCAGAATACAAATTAAGCGTTGTTCCAGGAGCCACTTCCGGCTGGGGACAAACAGCAACTTTCTTTGCTGACTGCGTAAGAAATAAAACCGACGGAAGAGTCAACATTAAGCCTTATTTCGGCGCTCAGCTGATGGCAGGCAAACAAACATCCGAGCTTCTTTTGGTTCGCCGCGGCGCCATCGACTTTGCTCTTGCCTCCACAATTAACTGGTCCCCGCAGATCAAAGAACTTAACTTGACTGCACTTCCTTTCTTTGTAGCCAACAATCCTAACCGTTACAAAGCGATGGATGCCATCGAAGCCGGAAAGTCGGGCAAGATGCTTCAAGACGCTATTGAAAAAACAGGCGTTAAATTCATCGGTTGGTCCGAAAACGGTTTCCGCGAACTGACAACCAGCAAGGGTCCAATCAACAAACCTGAAGATATGAAAGGCATGAAGCTTCGCGTTTGCGGCACCCCGATCTTCATTGATATTTTCACAGCTTTAGGCGCCAATCCGCAGGCTATTAACTGGTCAGAAGCCGTTACCGGTTTCCAACAAGGCATTGTTGACGGTCAAGAAAACCCGACCAACGGCATCAACATCCCAATGAAGATGTGGACATGGCACAAGCACATGACCGATTGGCATTACATGATCGACCCACTCTTCTTGACAGCAAACAAGAAAGTCTGGGACGGTTTCTCCAAGGAAGACCAAAAAATCATTCTTGAATGCGCAGCTGAAGCAGAACTTTACGGCAAAGCCCTCTCCCGCTTAGGCTTTGACAATGGCGAAGCCTTAGCTTACTTGCAGAAGATCGGTAAAGTTCCTGCCGTCAGCGATCCTAATGCTGAATTGAAGAAGAACGGTATGGAAGTAACAAGCTTCACACCTGAACAAATTCAAGCCTTCTACAAAGCAACTCAGCAAGTTCGCGACAACTGGACAAAGAAGATTGGTCCTGAACTCGTGAAAGCCGCTGAAGCAGACATGAAAGCCGCTCAGTAATTGAACCATTGAGTAGTTAACGGGCGGCAAAAGCCGCCCGTTTCAAAATAGAAGTAAAAAGATGCTGAATTTTTTAAATTCCCGGTTTGAAGAAATACTGGGAGCCTTTCTCTTAGGGCTAATGGCTTGCATATCCTTTATCAATGTCATTGTTAGGTACTGCACAAACTTCTCTTTCTCCGCCTCCGAAGAGTTGACGGTCAACTTCTTTGTATGGATTGTTCTTCTCGGAACCGCCAGAGCATTCAGAGAGGGAAGCAACTTCTGCATGAACCTACTTTATAACGCCTGTCCGCTTGCTTTAAGAAAAGGGATGTACATCTTCGGAGTTGTCTGCAGCATCGCTTTCTTTGCTGCTCTTGTTTACCTAGGCTCCATCGAAGTCTGGGATGAGTTTTCTCTGAATGTTTCCAGTGAGTCTTTGGACATTCCGGTCTGGCTTTACACCATGGCCACTCCTTTATTTTCCCTTTTAATCATTGTGCGCATTATCCAGAAAGTCATCAGTGACTTTAAGTCTGGACTGGTGTAGGAGGCAGAAATGACAGAACTCTTTCAAGATCCGGCACTGGTTCTACTTCTTCTCTTTGTTATCCCTCTTGCTCTGCGTGTCCCTATTGCGATCTGTCTAGGACTTAGTGCTTCGATTGTTGCCTGGATGTATGACATGGGCATCGATATGCTGCCCTACAACTTTTTTGCCGGCGTGGCAAAAGTACCTCTCCTAGCAATTCCTTTCTTTATTCTTGCCGGCTTCATCATGGAGAGAGCCGGTATTGCTGCCCGAATCGTCACCTTAGTCGAGACCATCGTAGGAGACATGACCGGCGGATTAGCCATTGCAACTGTTGCCGTAGCAACCTTCTGGGGTGCAGTCAGCGGGTCGGGCCCCGCAACGGTAGCTGCGTTGGGATTAATTTTGATTCCGGCGATGGTTAAAAGCGGTTATGACAAACCTTTTGCAGCAGCCAATGTCTCCGTGACCTCTGGCTTAGCGATTGTTATCCCTCCAAGCATCGCGTTTATCGTTTACGGGGGAATTGCCGATGCCTCCGTTCCGGCTTTATTTGCCGCGGGTATCATTCCCGGTCTTCTTGTGGCCGGCTGCTTGATGATTTGCGTTTACCTCATTTCTAAAAAACGCGGCTACAGAGGCCTTCCTCGTTCGGTACCTATTTGGAAAGCGTTCAAAGACGCCTTCTGGGGCGTCATGACTCCAGTTGTGATTTTAGGCGGCATTTACGGCGGTATCTTTACTCCAACCGAAGCGGCCGCTGTGGCTATTTTCTATGGTCTATTTGTTGGTGTCTTTATTTATAGGACATTCAATTCTTTTGAAATTTTATTAGAAGTTCTTGTTGAGTCTGTCAAAGCGACCGCCGTTATTATGTTTGTTGTGACCTGCGCAGGTCTTTTTGCGTGGGTTGCAAGTACTGTAGGCTTAGTCGAAAAAGGCGCTGAATTCTTATTAGCGTTGTCTGATAATCCTTGGGTTCTCCTTGCACTTATCAATATCATCCTGTTACTTGCAGGAATGCTTTTAGATGCGATTTCTATTTACTACGTCTTATTGCCCTTCCTTCTTCCATTGATCAGGCACTTCGGCTGGGACGTTGTATGGTTTGGCGTAATGATGACGGTTAACTTGGCCATTGGTCAGATTACTCCTCCCGTAGCGGTTAACTTATACGTGGGAGCTCAGATTAGCGGACTAACGATGGAAGAAATTACGCCTGCGGTTATTCCGCTGTTGATAGCTGCGGTTTTGGCGTTGGTACTGATCATTTACGTACCTTGGTTCAGTACATTCTTGCCGGCTCTTTGGGGTTTATAACCGTTGATAAAGTTCCAGTTGAAGAATGTAGTTTTTTTACTGTTGAAACGAAAACTACGCCGCCGAAAACTAAGGGCCTCCGGCGGCGCTTTTGAGTGAGAGACCTCATGATCCCTCACCAATGTCTAGAATTCTACATCAACGAACTTCGCATTAAAAGTTTCAGTTGAAGGATATAATTTTTTTCAATTAAAACTCTTATAGAATGGTAGCTATAAGCTTTACCCCTGTTTCAGTTGAAGGATGTAAGTTTGTACGATTGAAACGGTGAAGGGAATGAACAAAGAGGGTCAGGCGGTAAGTTTCAGTTGAAGGATGTAAGTTTGTACGATTGAAACGGCAAGCTGTGCTTCATTGAGCTAAAGACCTCGAGGTTTCAGTTGAAGGATGTAAGTTTGTACGATTGAAACTCTTTAGTTTCTCTAATACGGAACATGACAGTTAACGTTTCAGTTGAAGGATGTAAGTTTGTACAATTGAAACAGAGGAGATCTTCCGAGGACGTCCCATCTTCCTCGTTTCAGTTGAAGGATGTAAGTTTGTACAATTGAAACGAGAAAAAGTACGATGACAGTGTAATCAAAGAGCTGTTTCAGTTGAAGGATGTAAGTTTGTACAATTGAAACTGGTATGGGCTTGAACTTCCAAAGATGCCACAACAGTTTCAGTTGAAGGATGTAAGTTTGTACAATTGAAACGCGGCTCTCCGTATCTTCCGCAACAGATACAGTTTTGTTTCAGTTGAAGGATGTAAGTTTGTACGATTGAAACTTTTCGACTTCTCTCAACTCTTCAACGGAGAATCGTTTCAGTTGAAGGATGTAAATTTGTACGATTGAAACCCTCAGCTAATGCTATGAAATTTATAAATTTTATTTTGTGTTAGCTGAGGATTTCTTCGAAACAGTTCAAACTGCACGAAAAGTGCCGAATTTTTCGAAAAATCTTATACTCACCCCTCTCTCCTATCAATCAGGAGCTCCCGCCGAGTTTGTTTTGTTTTTTAATTAAAAAGTACTCAAACTTGTCGATTTCAGCAAAATTGAATCTTTTTTCTGCCCGAAGAATGAGATAGACCAGAAGTTAAGCTTCCGTTTGACATCATTCCGAACAATAAAAAAGAATCGCCGGAACCTGACTGCAAAAGAAGTTTTCAACCCCCAGTTTTTCAAATAGTCTTTCCTAGAAGAGCTCGGAGAGGCTCTTTCTATTTCCAGCTCTTCGACTTATCTTCCACAATGAAATTGGTGACTCTGACAGTACTGATCAACTTCTCATCTTTATTAAAGATGTCTACATTCCAGATGTGTGTTCGGCGTCCATGATGCAAACACTTTGCATCAGCATAGACCCACACGTCATCTCCTGTCTTAACGGAAGAAATATGATTTCCTGAAACAGATGACCCAACCGGTATCTCATTTTCACCGCAATACAGAAAAGAACCGTATCCGGCAATAATTTCGGCAAAAGCTAAAGATGCGCCCCCACACAATACGCCAAAGGGTTGAGAAGTCTTTTCATTGACCGGCATCTTGGCCTTTACAAGCCCTTCTTCCTCACTGATGAGCTCAATGCCCAAATAGCCAATCATAGAATGTTCGAGAGAATATTTATCCGAGTACTTATCCTGCATTCTTAGCTCTTTATAGATTTGTTGAATGAAGGCATTAATTTACACTTACATTCTTTACAAAATTTATTTTTAAAATAGGATAAAACCCTTATATCATTAGTTTGTTTCTATTTATAGGAGAGACAACATGAAAAAGATTTTAGTGATCTCGTCTTTAATCTTAGGACTTTCCGCTCTCGGTGCACAAGCAGCTGATAAGCTCGAAGTTCCAACACCGAGCAATTCTGTACCTGCTGCTGAAACAGTGCTTCCTCAGGACGGTCCCAATGGTTTCGTCTCTGATTACCAAAGCGCAAAGGAACATGCCGCTTCTTTGAAAGACAATGCAAAATCGCTAGATCTTCAATCTCTTCAGCAAAACAAAGAGAATCTCAAAAACGATGCCTCCAATTTGAAGTCTGATCTAAAAGAATTCAAATTCTCCAGCGATAAATCAACAGTTAAATAATCCTCCTACCTTTTTGTCCGGTGCAGCGAAAGCCGTCACCGGATTTTTTTTAAGACTTGTTCAATCTTGCTACTAATTCTCATTCAAAATTTTTCTTTTCATGGAATGCAAAAAGTAGTAACCTTAAACAGTTAAATTTTGTAACACAACCACGTCCTTGAGCCTCTAAAAGGTACAAGAAAGTAAGAAGGCTAAGATGAATAATAAAAATATTGACCTTTCCCGCTATGGGATTACCAACGTTAAAGAAATCATTTACAACCCATCCTTCGACAAACTTTACGAAGAAGAAACTCATCCTGAACTAAACGGCTACGAAAAAGCCTTCAAAACTGAGTTAGGAGCTCTCAATGTGATGACCGGCGTTTACACCGGCCGCTCTCCCAAAGACAAGTACATTGTTAAAGATGAGGTAACGGAAGAAACGGTTTGGTGGAATACTCCGGAATATCCCAACGACAATAAGCCTATCACTCCGGAAACTTGGGAAGAATTAGAAAAACAAGCTGTCAAAGAACTTTCAGGCAAAAAACTGTACGTCGTTGATGCCTTCTGCGGAGCCAACGAACATACTCGTTTGAAAGTTCGGTTTGTCATGGAAGTAGCTTGGCAAGCCCACTTTGTCACCAACATGTTCATTCGTCCCACGCCTGAAGAATTAGCAAAATTCGGAGAACCTGACTTTGTAGTTTTAACTGCCAGCAAATCCAAAGTAGCAAATTACAAAGAACTCGGCTTACACAGCGAAACTGCCATTGCTTTCAACCTCAAAAAGAAAATCCAAGTGATTTTGAATACTTGGTATGGCGGCGAAATGAAAAAAGGTATGTTCTCCGTAATGAATTACTTAAATCCATTGCGTGGAATTGCCTCTATGCACTGTTCAGCAAATACCGATAAATCGCTCAAAGAAACTGCCATCTTTTTCGGTTTATCCGGCACAGGTAAAACAACTCTGTCCGCTGATCCGAAACGCCTTCTCATTGGGGACGACGAACACGGCTGGGACGATGAAGGTGTCTTTAATTACGAGGGAGGCTGCTACGCGAAGGTAATTAATCTCGATGCAGAAAGCGAACCCGATATTTACAAAGCAATCCGCAGAGACGCTTTACTGGAAAATGTCATCGTTGATGAAAACGGAAAGATAGATTTTTCTGATTCTTCAGCTACAGAAAATACTCGCGTCTCCTATCCGATTTACCACATTGAAAATACCGTCGAACCAATTTCAAAAGGTCCGCACGCTAAAGACATCATCTTCTTGACGGCTGATGCCTTTGGAGTCCTTCCTCCGGTATCCATTCTTGATTCAGATCAAGCTATGTATTATTTCTTATCCGGCTACACCTCCAAATTAGCCGGAACAGAAAGAGGAATTACGGAACCGAAGCCGACATTTTCTGCCTGCTTCGGAGCAGCTTTCTTAACTCTTCATCCCTTCAAGTATGCCCAAGAGCTGGTGAAAAAAGCTGAGAAAAGTAATGCCAAGTTCTACCTCGTTAATACCGGATGGAACGGAACTGGAAAACGCATTTCCATTAAAGAAACAAGAGCAATTATTGACGCAATTCTGAATCAGTCCATTTTGAAAGAACCGACTGCTTCTATTCCTTTCTTTAATTTGAGATATCCGACTGAAGTCTTTGGAGTGACAAAAGACGTTTTGGACCCAAGAAGCTCTTACAAAAACCCAGAAGTTTGGGACGAAAAAGCTAAGGAACTCGCTTCTAAATTCATTGCTAACTTCGCCAAATTTGCGGCAACAAATGAGAAATGCAAGAAGCTTGAGAAATCAGGCCCTCACATTTAGCTGAATTGACTGAGCAGAAAAACCCGGAACAATCCGGGTTTTTCATAATTAAAACATAGAGTTAAACAGGACAACGTAAACTAAAGTTCCGGTAAAAATAGAAAGCAACGCATTTTTCCAGAACCACTGAAGCACTAATGTTGCAACAATCGCTGCTAACTCGGGAACCGGCAATCCCCCGTGCGCTAATGCCGCTCCTGTAGAAGAGTGAAGAACCAGTAAAAACATAATAGCCAGCGGCAAGAATTTCCCCAGCACAATTGCCCACTTCTGCTTTTGCAGCCATTCTCCGGCCGCAAAAGGCAGTGCTCTCTCCCCGAAACTAATAATCATCATTGCGAAAAACGTCGCAAAAAGATAACCGTAATCATTCATAAATCTTCTTCTCCTTCATCTTTCTGCGCGGCAGCATCAGCAGCAATGCTCCAATGCTGGAGAACGCGATAGCCAAAGCCAGACAATGTTCAACGCTGATTAATCTGGCTGCTCCATAAGAGGCCAATGCAATCCAGACCGGCCACGAAGAGTCTCTTTGTCTCCATTGCTCGCATAAGAGCATCGCAAACAAACTTGTCAGCACAAAATCAAAACCGCCTAAATTGACTTTGATCCCTAACCCTAAAAGAGCGCCAATCAGACTTCCAAGAATCCACCAAAGATAATTAAAGAAAGCTAAAAAGAGTCGGTTGCTCAGAGGAACCGATTTTGGAAGAGTAGTTAATAAAGAGTATGTCTCGTCTGTCAGCAGAAAAGACAGAAACCACTTAGCCGGACCTTTTTTCGGAACGGTATCTATCAGTGAGAGACCATAAAAGACATGGCGGAGATTAACAACAAAAGTAGCAAAAGCGATGGCAGAAATCGGAAGCCCTTCCGCCAGCATCGGAATCATCATGTACTGAACTGCTCCTCCATAAATCATGATTGAAGCAAGTGGGGCAAGCCACCATTCAGCACCTGCCTGAACAAACAAAAATCCAAAAACAACGCCTAATGGGATATATCCCATAAACACGGGGACAGAAGTTTTTAGGGCCCACTTAATTGCTTGTGACCGGGAATTTTCTTCCATTTTTAGTTCTTTTTCTCCTCTGACTGAACAGAAATAATCATTACATTCGCAAATACAAAAAGAATTCCTAACAGTTCATAAAGTCCAACGGTTTTCCCATAGAACATGATAGACAGGATGTAAGCCGTGACCGGCTCCATGCACCCAATCAGACTGACTAAAACTGCTGAAAGATATTTGACACTGGACAGATAGCACCAGAAAGCCAGAACGGTTCCTATCGTAACAATGAAAGCGAAAGCCGCAATCGAATTAAGATTCCAGTCAACCTGAAGCGTCCAAGGAGGATTAAAGCAGCAAGCAACCAGTCCTCCAATTATCATGGCCCATCCGACAACCGGGCATACTCCTAATTTCTTTATAACTTCCTGAGGCTGAATGGAGTACAAAGCGCATAAAGCACTGGAACACAGTCCCCATAGCAACCCCACAACAGAGAAGTTAAGCTTGCTGAAATCTCCGTCCGTCACAACCAAAGCAACGCCAGCTGAAGCCAGGACAAAACAAAGACAAGTTGCCGGAGAAGGAAACTTTTTGTCCACAACGCAGTAATAACCGGCGCACATCAAAGGAATGACGGTAAATAAAATAGTTGCCAGCGCTGCATCTGCAGCTTTGATAGACAGCATAAATGTCAGTTGGGAACCAAGGATAGTAACGCCTGCAATAGCCACTTGCGTAAATGCCCACCGAGAAGAGAACGGAGACATGACGTCTGTACCGCCTAAAATTCGGTAGATAAGCAGCAGAAGAATTCCGGCCGACACGAGACGGATAGAAACTAGATCGATTGCTTCAAAACGACAATAGTGAAGAAGATATTGGGCAGCGATCCCCATCGCACCCCAGCTGACTGCCGCTCCGAGAGCTAATGATATCCCGAGGGCTACTTTGTTACTAGCCATGATACTTAACTACTTTGATCTTATTGTTTTTAACCTTGAAAACGGAACTTATTTTGGGGTATTAGGAACCTAGTTAGTTTGCAAACCCTTTATATTCCAAGGTATGTACATCTCTTTTTCTAAGGTGAGTTTATGGATTATAAAGTTTTAGATATTGAAGGTGTCGGTGAGGAATATGCAAAAAAACTCAATGACGCTGGTATTTTTACTACCTCGGAATATCTTTCCAAAACCGCAACTCCGGCCTTAAGAAAGAAATTAGCAGAGGAAACAAAGATTTCTCCGAAATTGATCCTAAAGTTCGCCAACCATGCTGATCTAATTCGCATCAACGGCATTGGACCTCAGTACGCTGAAATTCTTGAACGCGCAGGAGTAGACACAGTTAACGAATTGAAAAACCGTGTTCCGGCAAATCTAGCTAAAAAGGTTGTTGAAATTAACGAAGAAAAGCATCTCGCAAAACGTTCTCCAACATTGAAAGATGTAGAAAAATGGGTTGAAGAAGCCAAAACTTTAAAACCGGCTCTCACTTATTAATGTGTTAGTATTTCGGGCCCGAAAAGTTCGGGCCCTTCTTATTCAGGACTTTCTCTTAGCTAATAATGGCTACCCATTGCATGAGAAATGTAAATAAATTGCCCTGCGTATTACGAATTATTACGCTCAGTTAATCAAATTAACACTTAGGATGTTACATATCGGGCTTTTTGTGTATCTTGTATGCGTGGAGCAAGAAGCTCCATACCTCCAATAATTCAATCAAAGGAAACTATGATGAACAAAGCATCTCAGCTCCTTCTCAAGGGATCTCTTATCGGCTCCTTAGCACTCTTAGCAACTGCCGCATCTGCTCAGTGGGTACCAGGCCCAGGCTGCGGTATGGGAATGATGGGTCCTGGGCCTAACTGCGGCGCTCCTTGTTACGGCACTTACAACGGCGCTCCTTGCTATTTTGGTCCGGGCAATCAAATGCGCGGTCCGGGTGTCGGCTATCAGGACAGAAAAGTTTACTTGCTTGGCTCTCTTAATTTGAACGATTCTCAGAAGCCCGCTTGGAATAACTATTCCGCTGCTATCGACGCTCTTCATGCTCAGAGAAATGCGAACCAGCAGGCTCCGGGCTGGCAACTCAGCCAAGAACAGCGCTTAGAAGCAAGAGTCGCCAGACTCCAGCAGCAACTCGAAGCTACCCAAAACCTGATCAAGGCTCGTGCTGAACTTGTTAAGGTTCTGACTCCGGAACAAGTTAAAGTTTTAGAAGCTCTCGAAAGCAAGAGCCACTTCAGAGGCAATAGAGGACCACGTCATCATGGTTTTGCTCCGCAGCGCCATCATGGCTTCGGACCGCAAGGCTTCGGCCCACAAGGTGCTCCGGCTCCTATGCCCAAATCTCCGGTCTAATAGGAAACTGTTAGAAGGGACTGCCGGAATTTAAAAAGCGCAGTTTTTAAATTCTAACCACGCAGGCTGCAAACATAACATGTGTTTGCAGCCTTTCCTGTTTTAGGTTTCCGAAAACAGACACAGTTTAGAAAAAGATGTGAGTGATTAGCTTTGCCTAACTGCAAAACGTAAAAAAATGAAGCATCTTTTCCTGAAAAGGCAAAGCGGCCCATTCAGAACCGCTTCGTACGAAATACTAAAATGGCAAACAACGACCAAAGCTCCAAAGAGAAGAACTCAATGGAGCCTAACCGTTCGTTTTTTCTAAAAATTAATAAAAGCCCATTACCCACATGGCCAACAGAGTGCCGGGCCATAAAAGAGCACCGATTACAACATACATAATGTTGAAGGCGAAATCTAATAGGCTTGTCCATAAATCTGCAATAACCGGAGTGTTTGCCCAGAGGTAGATGAACATGCCGATTGCGCATGCAAAATAGCAGATAGAGAACCAGTTAACAAAACTTTGAGAAGTTCTTAAAGGTATAGTGTTTGTGCTCATCGTAATTCCTTTTGGGGTTTTTCTTGCACCCCCTTCCTTTGTAAATTATTGCAAGTTAATAAGGAAGAATAAAGTCCTTGAACCTATTCTAGGCATTAAGGCAAATACTAAGAAACATCATACCAACGTGATAAGCTTTCTGAGATTCGTCAAAAGTGACTATCTATAAGGACTTGAAATGGATTCTCTCGAAGAAAAGCAAATTTCAACAGAGGAAGTTTACAAAGGCAACTTCTTAAAAATTTACAAAGACAAAGTTGAACTTCCGGACGGAAAAATAACAACAAGAGAATATATTAAACATCCCGGAGCAGCGGCAATTATTCCTTTAACCAAGGACGGCCAAGTTGTTATAGAAAGACAATGGCGATACCCAGCCGGAAAAGCTTTTTTAGAAATTCCTGCCGGAAAATTGGACCCAAATGAAGATCCTCTCGTCTGTGCCAAACGCGAACTTTTAGAAGAAACCGGCTATGAAGCAGCAAACTGGGTCTTCCTAGGAAAGATCAATAATGCTATCGGCTATTCAAACGAAAGTATTTGGATCTACCTCGCCAAAGATCTTGTGAAAAAAGAACAACATCTTGATCCTGGAGAATTCGTAGAACTCTCCCTTCTTCCATGGAAAGAACTTGTCAAAAAATCTCTGAACGGCGAGATTACTGATGTAAAAACCATCATTGGCTCTCTTTGGCTAGAGAAATACTTGGGCGGCGCTGACTTCTCTAAAAGATAATTTCAAAAGACTCAGTTTAGATTTTGTATTAGAACCTCACCTCAACTCTTCAAAAATCGAATTTGACGAAAGTGGTAGAGGCGTTAGGTTTGGCTTCTAGTATCCTAGACGTGTCGGTTCGAGTCGGACCTCTCGCACCAAGACACATGCACATATCTACACAAGCCCGCACATGCGGGCTTTTTTGTTTTTCCAACTGCACATATCTGCACATATTTACACATGAATAGAGCATAAATAGAGCATGACGTAGAGCATGGAAAGGATAAAATAAAGGCCTAGAAACCTACTATTTTTCGCTTTCAAAAATGACACAAAACTGTCCGCCCAAACCTTGGTTAAGCATCGAACAGCAATTGGAGTTAATGCGCTCCAGAGGAATGCACATCACCAGTACGGCGAGAGCTGCATCAATGCTTAAAGAGTTTGGGTATTACCGACTAAGCGGCTATTCCTACGTTTTAAGAGAGGTAGACCCAGAGACAGGCGTCAGACTTAATTCTTTTAAAGCCGGCACATCTTTTGATTATGTTATCGAACTCTATGAGTTTGATAAGATGCTCCGGCTCTTGATCTTAGATGCGTTGGAAAGAATTGAAATTTCGTTCAGAACTTCAATTTCCTATCATCTCGGCCAAACAGATCCGCTCTTCTATAAGAATCCAGATAATTTCAAAACAGAGTTTAGGACAACTCAATACCCTATCTGGTTAAAAAAGCAGCAAGAAAAAATAGAGCAATCGAAAGAGGATTGTATTAGGCACAATACTAAAAATACGGGGACAACATTCCTGTATGGGTCGTCTGTCAAACATGGGAATTTGGTCAGTTGACTTGGCTTTTAGGTATGTTGAATTACAAAGAAGTCGAATCTATCAGTCAGAACTATGGCTTTTTTGGTTCCAAATCCTTTTTAACTTGGTTAAAGTGCTTAAAGGAACTGAGAAATATTTGTGCGCATCATTCCCGGCTTTGGAACAGAGTATTTTCTTTCTACCCAAACAAACCAGTTAAAAAAGATGCCTCCGCTCCCATAAGTTGGAGCGCAGCTTTCGATGAAAATGAAAAACAGACCCTATTCTTCCGAGTTTGTGGAATCATTCATTTCTTAAAATTTATTGAATCTGAATCGACTTGGGAGGAGAGATTCAAATCAGCCCTGAAAAAGTTTCCGTCCGCGCCAGAACTCGATGTAACACTCGAGTGCATGGGGTTTCCAGAAGATTGGGAGGAGCAAATTGAATGCATAAAAAATAACCTTCCTCGAACACCACAATCAACTGAGTCAATCGGGTTAGAGGAAGGCCTTGGTGTGAACATATTATCAAAAAGATAAGTAAATATCAAATAATTCAGTGCGTGTGTGTCCGTATACGTCCGTATGCGTCTAGCTAGATGAGCGGATATATACATTATTTAATAAGGAAAACTTATGGCCAGCATTGGTAAATTGCCGACGGGAAGCTATCGCGTTCAGTACTACGTTGATGGGAAAAAATGTTCTAAAACCTTTAAAACTCGCTCCGAAGCTAAGACCTTTGCTGCACGCATTGAACTCTCCCCGGAAAAGTTCGCCAGTCGGCTGACGTTTGCCGATTGTCTAAAAGAATATCGAGACACTATGACAATTAAAAAGAAAGGTGCCCGGGAAGAATCTATCCGGATAAACAGACTTCTGAAGTATCCGTTTGCTTCCGTTCTTCTCTCTGAGCTGACGGCTGTAGACATTCAATCCTGGGTAGATCAACGAGGATCTGAACCCTCAAAAAATGGCGGGACGGTTTCCCCTGCAACCGTTCGTCGTGAATATTGTCATGTGATAGGCGTTTTAAATTACGCAGTCCGGAAAGGATTTATTCCGAAATCTCCGGCTGTCGGAATTAGGCTGCCTGCAAAACCCGATCACAGAGAACGAGTGGCAACAGAAGAAGAGATTGAACGCTTAAAAGCCGCAACTGGGTGGGACGGCGTTTCTGTTCCGGACAACCTTCTCCAGTCAGTCATTTTGGCTTTTGTACTTTCATGTAAGACCGGGATGCGTGCCGGGGAAATTCTTAAACTTGAGCACTCCTGGATTGATGGCCGTGTTATTCATTTGCCGGCGGACGCGACCAAAACTTCTACCCGTCGTGATGTCGCTTTAAGTCTGGATGCAGCTCGGTTGATAGACCTAGCAATCAAAGCAAAAAAGACCACATCACCAAAAATTTTTGAAGGATTAACAGATAAAAACCGTGACGCGCTCTGGCGAAAGGCGCGAGATAGAGCAGGATTAGGACCGTTGAGAGATTCTCAAGGCCGTGAGATTCGCGAAGGCCTCAATTTCCACGATGGCCGGGCCACATTCGCTACTTGGGCGGCCTCCCCTGATCCACGAACAGGAGCGCCCCGTTTGGACGTTCTGGCATTGGCCAGACAAACGGGGCATCGTGATTTGAAAATGCTGCAGAAATACTATCGAGCAACGGCAGAAGAAATCGCTATGAGATTAGACGCTGCCGTTCTCGAAGAGCAAGAAAAGTAACTTTTGCCTGCTTTTCATAGTGTTTGTCGATCCATCGTTTAACATCCTCAAAGCGCCACCTTTTGTACCCTTTTTCAGTAACGCAGACCGGCGGCGGAAAGGTTGGATCATTAATCACCTGATCCGTGGAGGTGGATCGACCTGAGTTGCCTAACATGTAGGAAATATCCCGTTTGCGAACCAAAACCGGCGGGATATTTGGCCGCTGCAGCAATCGTTCTGCTATTTTGTCGGCCAGGGCGTCCAGTTCACTTTCGTTCATTTTTGATCCCTTTGTTGTCATTGTCACATTTTTAATTCATTCACTTTTGTCCGGAGAAACTCGGTTTTAATCACGCCAGTCCGGAATCAAAGCCGGGCCATCTGCTGCCTCCGAAAAGCCGTCGGTAAGCATCCTCGTTGTATTTGATGTTTTCCCAGATTTCGTCTTGGGAGAGCCCAAGGGAGCAGAGTCTGTCAACACAGCTGTTGAAAAGTCTTTTGAAGAACTGCAGGGCTGAGGGCTCCTTTGCTGCTTTCTGCAGCATCGGAGTTTCGCACCAGAAAATGGGCTCGACAGTGACAGCGTGGCTTTTGTAGTGTTCAGGATTTGTCAGTTTTTCGTATTCCATTGTTTTTCTCCTATCGCTGCATTCTGTCCAGCAGCTGAATCGATTCAGCAATCACTTTGGTTGTGTATCGGGTTTGGCCGTTCTGATCCTGCCATTTTTCTGTTTCTAGGCGCCCTTCGATGTAAATCGTGCTGCCCTTTGTCGTGTACTTCTCAACGATCTCGGCCAGCTTTCCCCAGAGCGTTACTGTGTGCCATTGAGTCTGCTCTACCCGCTCATCGTTCCTGGTGAATCGTCTCGTTGTCGCGATTGAAATTTCCGCGACTTTCATGTTCGAGTGAGTCATTCGGACGTCCGGAGCTTGTCCGAGGTTGCCGATCAAAATGACTTTATTAACGGAGGCCATTACTCAGTCTCCTTTTTGACTTGTTCCGCGCTGGCGATTAAAGCGGTAGCCACTGCAGATGCTTTTTCCGGAGAAAGAGGAATCATGAATTTCTGCTCGGGGTTGTCCGGAGATTCACAGATCAACGCCGGAAAGATAACGTGTGCGCAGGAGTCCTTAATATGGATATCGAGTTTGCTCACAGTTACGTTCGTAAGGTCCAAAGGCTGGAAGCCTTTCTCGCTGAAAGCCTGACGTGTTCTTTCTTCGACGAGTTGTTTAATTCGATTTTCTTTTTGCATTGCTGCTCCTTTTAAGTTTTTCTTTGGCTCGTTCATAAGCCCAAGTAAATTCATTAAGTGTTTTGTGAGGCGCCAGTGCCACAGCCTCTTTTAGTGTCGGGATGATGATGGCAAAGGCCTGGCTGATGATCTTGATTTCGTCGCCTGTGGCCACGAAACCCTTGGTTTGTCCTTTGAGCTGGCGGTCGCTGATGTCATTGATGGCTTTCCGTGCTGCCATTGCGATCGGACCGACTTCGTTGATCTCCTGCTGATTCAGGTGCTCATAACGTTTGTAGAGCAGGCCTAAAAACCAGTTGAGTGTGTCTTCGATCCAGTCCATCTGCTGATCCGTCAAGGTTCCGGCCGGAAGGCTCGATTCAACATACAAGGCGACTTGAGTCAGTTTGGCTTCGACATCGGCCTGAGCTTCCGCGGGCCAATAAGGGCCGACTTTTACGGTCCTCGGGTGATATTTCTTTGCCCGGGTCTTCTTTGATTTAGGCATCGATTTCCTCCAGATCGCTGTCCGGGGAAATAACTAGCCTTCCGTGCGGACCGTTAATCGGGAACTGATATGTGTAAAAGAATTCAAAGTCGGATCGATCCGGCTTTAATCCGACCGTTACATAACAGGAATGTCCGGCTTTGCCGTTGGCAATCAGCTCGAAGTTTTTGACAGCCTCTTCGAGCATTGCCTGCTTCCGGGAGGCCGTTGCATTCCCTGAGAAAAGCTGGATGAACTCCTTCAGGGCAAAAACAGTGGATTTTTTAAGCTTCAGCATTTTGTGTCCACTCCGTCTGCCGGTGTGCCCTTGGTACCCGTGTAGTCGTTTACTGAAGCCACGATTCTGTAGGTCTCGCCTCCGATAACCGCTTCATGCATGAAGCCGGCGGTAAAGACTTTCGGGTCAGCAGGGTCCGGATAGAGAACAAAGCAGTCCGTGGCTGTTTTTGTGTTGGCCAGCCATTCGAGCTCGATAACGATTCGCCGTCTGGTGAACCAGTTTTCCAGCGGATCTTCGTTTGAGCGGGAGGCTATGAAGTTCCCCAGTGCGTTGACGAATTCAGGTTTGAGCGTTTTCATAGTGATTCCAAAAACTTGAGCGGGTGCCGGTCTTTCCCGGCTGCCATCCTCCGTTGGATAATTAAAGAGTTCCAATCACTAACTATCCTATGGAGGAGAAAATGGCTGAAAGCAAAACAAACGAAAATGTAGTAAAGATGACTGAAACCGGTGCAGTTAGGGTTATTGCCGCGGCTCTTCAGAGCGGAGTTTTAAAGCTTCCCTACTCGACGGCTTTTCCTCAGAAGCTTACGGAGGCTCTTGAGTCCCGATCTATTGAAACTTGGGTCCGGCACGACAAGGTTCCCGTTCAGGAAGTTTTGGACGGCAGGCTTATGAGTCAATTTGTTCTTCCGGCCCGTGCGGACGGACTTTATCTTCTTTCTCTTTTTGCCGTTCTTACTGAAGGAGTTTCCAAAGATACTCTCGCCGATCTCGGATTGACCGCCGCCACAGAGTAAGTCCATCTTGATTAGGTAGAAGTATTGTTGTTGGGTAAGCCTATAAAGTCGACTGATAAAGAAGTCGTTTCCGGAAGCAAGGGCCGCTATTGAGGCTTTTTGCCAAAACTTCCACAAGTTAATAGCTGCCTTTCTGTTCAAAGGAACAGGCTTGCCATAGGACTTTTCGGCATCTTCTTTGATCTCCAGGCTTTCCCAAGCCTGGAGAATCATTTTTTTCTGTTTCCGCTTCATGATTGTTCCTCCTGGCTTGCGCCATCCTTTTCCTCATTAAGCCAGTAGAAGCCCAAGTGCTCATTAGCTAGAGTGGAGCCTAAGGCTCGATAGGTTCTGTCCAATTCAGCCATGATCTTGTCTGTCCGGCGATCGCCTTTTGGGTAGCAGAGCTGCTTTGTCAGGTCATCGCAAACTTCTATCAGGCGGATAATCCGTTCCAGACTTTCACGTTCCAAAAGGAAGGTCAGTTTATGGCCGTACATTTATGCTCGCTCCTTGTTAGCGGCAGTTCTGCGATCAAGCGCCAAGCCATGATTTTTCAAGATCAAAACATTGCCAATTCGATAACAAAGTTTTTCGATCTCCCACATAAATTCCCCTTTCCGGTCGGGATTGCTTTCGCAGGCCTTCTCAAGTTTTTCTTTTTGATTTAAAAGATCGACTACGAAGTCCATATCCGACTGGGAGATTGAAAAAGTGATGTTTTCTACCCTCATTTATTCCTCCGGCAGTCCTGCGAGATTGCGGGAGAGGATCATGATGCACTCGGTAAACAGTTCTCTGGCTGCCGGATGGGGGTGGGGATTGGAAGCAACACAGGCACCGAGCAGACCGATCAATTCGATCACGTGCTCTTTGGCCATTCGGTGATTGCTGTCCAGAAGGACGTTCAGAAGATTTTGGGTGGAGCCGAAAAGGCGCCCGAAAGATTCACCGCTCCAGGCAAGCAATTGACTGGCGCTGTTGTTGACGGTGATGGCGTCGACGTTTGAAAAGAAGATCCAAACGGGTAGAGAATTTTCAGTGTTTAACATAACGCACCTCATTGAGAGATGCGTCTATGGTAATAGACTATTTAATTTTTGTCTACGGACGTATACATAAGTAGTAACTTACTTCAGTTGTCGAAGAATATTTAGAGCTATTTGCTGCCCTTCTTCAGACAATTTCCTCACAACTTCGCTGGCCTCTTCAGGTATTCCGCCTTGAATTGTGTCTGTCGTGGCGGTTCCCTCCCCAAGCACTAGCCAATAAGGATCAACGTCCAGTGCTCTTGCAACTTTGAGAGAGACCTCAGCTGTGAAATTTTTTGCTACGCCTTTCATCACATTGGAAATGGTCCCCCTAGTTACGCCAGCTCTTCGAGCCAGTTCAGATTGGGTCATCCCGCGAATGGCTAGTGCGTAAGCGAGTCTTCCTGCAACTGTATTCATGTTAAGTAGTTTATTAACGATTATGTCTTTGGGGATAAACAAAAGACTTGACAGACGATGTCTATGTACATATACAATTCAAGTTATGAAAAAAAAGACTGCTATTGAATTGTTTGGATCGGCGTCGAAGTTGAGCAGAGCTGTTCAATACACGAGAGGAGCGATCCATAACTGGCCCGATGAACTTGATCGAAGAAGAAGCGACCAAGTAATAGGCGCAGCTGTTCGGGTTGGAAAACTGAGCCCTGTTCAGGCAAAGGAACTGATTGAACATGAGAGACAAAGGCACGAACGAAGTCAGGGCTCTGCTAACTGATTTGGCGATTTCGGTAATCCGCCAAGTCGTGGCTGATGATCCGGATCGATCCCAAAACTCGATCATTAGGGACGTTATGGACGCGTGGGCTAAGAAGAAAGTCATGAGGGACCTCCGAAAAAGGGATGCCCTCAATTTAAGGATTCGGGATTACGAAAGCTACGGCGTTGATACGGCGTCGTTACGGCAGGAGACGGCAAAGTAGCCGAAGTCTGCCGGAGTTTTCCGAAAAATGCCGGACTTCTCCGGGCAATGCCGGAAAGTTCCGAAATATGCCGTATCGATGCCGTGGACTACGGCACCAAGGGGAATAGAAAATGAAACGGGACCGCTACGGTCGCCAGATAAGAGCCGCAAAAAGGGCTGGAAAAATGACTGAAGAAGAAAGATTGAGAGCCGCTCATCGATTTGAGCGCCACCTGCAGAAGATGGATGCCGATCGGCTCGGAAAGTTCGACCTGATGAAGATTGAGTGGGTAGCCGTCATCCTCATCGCAATGGCGGCTTTTTGCGCGTTTTATTTTCTGACTATTGGGGCATAGGGAGGGAAAGCATGGATTTCGATGATCTTATGGAAATTCTTAGAGGCCTGCTTTGCTTCATTGTCTGTTGTTGCGGGATGGTCATCTTCTTCCTTGGTGTGTTTATCGTGATTCGTGAATTGTGGGCGATGATATAGGAGCGCAAGATGACTATCTCGTTAAATGCCTACAGTTTGGGATTTCAGCCACTTCGGGCCGGAGATCGTAAAGGTCAATCCGGAGACATCTGCAGCTGGAGCAACCAACAGAAAGCTTGTGTCACTTCCGAAGTCGTGCGTGAACTCGGTTTTGGGCTCATCGTTGATTGCCAAGTCTTCTTCAAAGGCGCCTCGAAGAACGTGCGGACGTCCGACTCTCCAGTAGTCTCCGAAGGAAGCCTCGTAAAGCGGGATGCTGCTGAGCACCTTCTCAAAAGGAAAGACTTCTTTTTCCGGTTCGTAAGTGACCTCGAGAATCGTGTACTCGTTCGGAAAGTCTCTGGTCATTGTGATGGAGCAAATAGGTTTGAGCTGTTGAACCCGAAAGGTTCCTGCTGCCTTTGCTCCTTCAGGGGCAGTTTCCTGGATGGTTTCAAGCTCGGCGGTTTTGATTGCCTTGCGAAAGAAGTTCAGAACTTGTCTAAGGATTTTTTTCAAGTAATTGAATGCGGCCATTCGTTTTTTCTCCGGGACAACGAGCATTGCTTTGTCCAAAAGCCAAACAACAAAGGTTTCCATGGCCTTCTCCTTAGTGTGAGTAATTTTTGTTTGCCAGCTCTATTTTCTCACGCTCTGGGGAAGGCTTTTCCGGTTCTTCACTTCGCCTCGATACGACTCGCTTAAATAGGAATCAGAATGAGAAGAAATAAAAAAATCCTCCGCTGGCTCATGTTCGCAGTTTTGGGCGCTTTCTTGTTCACAACCATTATCCCTCTGGCTGTTTCTTCAGCTCTGCCGGCTTGGCTCATTGGCCTGGTTGTCACGGCCGCTGTCGCCGCAGCCGTTTATCTGATCGCAACAAATCTTCACTAAGGAGAATAAATGTTAAAGAAATCTATTTTTGCCGCCGGTGCAGTAGCCGCTGTCCTAATTGTGGGCGGAGTCTATGCCGTTGCAAATCTTGAGACCGTTCCTGCCGGTTATGTCGGCGTCAAAGTGAATCTCTACGGGTCAGAAAAAGGTGTCCAGAACGAAGAGCTTGGAGTTGGCCGTTATCTTCTGACATGGAATGAACAGTGCTATCTGTTCCCGACCTTTAACCAGCTCCACACCTATTCCGTTCCATTTACGTTTCAAACATCTGATGCCATGGCCGTCAATGCAAAGATCGGCGTCGAGTATCAGGTAAGACCGTCCATGGCCACCAAAGTCTTCCAGACATACCGAAAAGGTGTCGAAGAGATTACAGAGGTGAACCTCAGACAAAACGTGTCCGATGCACTGATCAAATATGCGTCCCTAATGGATGTAAATGAGCTGACCGCAAACGGTAAAACCAAACTTTTAGAACACGTGACCGAAGAACTCAGACATCAGCTGGAAGACGTCGGCATTCACATTATCCGAGTCTCTTGGGCGTCCGATATTGAGTATCCGCCTCAGGTCAGAGAATCTATTAACGCAAAGATCGAAGCAACTCAAAGAGCCATGCTTCGTGAAAATGAAGTTGCTCAATCCAAGGCCGAAGCCGAAAAAGCCCGTGTGGCAGCTCAGGGCGAAGCCGATGCACAGCTGACAAAGGCGAAAGCTGAAGCCGAATCCATTGCGATCAGGGCAAAGGCCCTGCGCGATAACCCGCAGGTTTTAACGTTGGAAGCGATTAGCCGATGGGACGGCAAACTTCCGACATTTTTGGGCGGAGATTCCCTTCCGCTGCCTTTACTGGATGTCAACAAAGCAGCTTTAACGAAATAAACGATTTTGCAGTCTCGGGACAGTTGCAACTGTAGAGCCTTCCTCCCTCGCACTCGAGACTGCTCCCTATCTTCGGAGGAATGAGGAATCATCATGGCGAAATCACTAAGAGAAGTTGAAGAGCAAATGAGCTCTGTCGGAATCGATGTTCCGCCGGGTGTCGATTTGGTTGTCAACGGCTCAAACTGGAAACGGTTTAAGCCCGCAAATTCTCACTTCAAACGCGGCAAAGAGGCCTATTACGGCATTTGGGAAAAATCCCTCGGCTCGGGCCGTAGCTACTACTTCGGTACCTTCGGGATCGGGAGCCAATCCTACAAGATCACGCACACTCGAAGCGGCTGGACGCAGGAGGAATGGCGCGAAATTAAGTCACGCACGGAAACCGACCAAAAGATAGTCGATGAAGCGCTCCAGGAGCGCCGGCGATCCGCAGCCCAAAAGGCTGTCAAAATGCTGCAGGCGGCAAGCTCTTCCGTTTCCATGAGCCATCCGTATGTGGCCAAAAAACAGATTCTGCCCTACGGGGCCTATCAGCTGCGCAATCAGATCCTGCTTCCGATGTGGAAGGACGGCCGTGTGGTGGGTCTGCAGACGATTTTTCCTGCAGAAACTCAGGACGGCAGCACCGAGATCCAGAAGCGATTTTTGTCCGGAAGCGACTTAAAAGGCTCCTGCCTAAAACTCGGGGAACCTGTCCAGCCGCCGGAGGCGATTATTTTGACGGAAGGGTGGGCCACCGCGTGCAGCATCATGCAGGCTTCCGGCGCACCGATGGTCGTTGTGGCTTTCTCTGCCGGTAATCTTCTCCCGGTGGCCGAAAGCCTCAGGGCCGAATACCCGAACACCAAGATCGTCATTGCTGCAGATAATGACTGCCACTACCACACTGCCCTGAAGCGCGAAATCAGCGACCGCTTCGGGATTGAACTCAATATCGCTGCCTCTAAAGCCTCTGCTCGGGAGCAGATTGTTCCTGGAGGAAAGGTCATGGCCTGGTGGACTACGAAAGATAAAGAAACTTATCTGGAGTATGAAGAATGGTCTGACGGAAGGCCTCGCCCCATGCACCGCTCGCTTTGCAATACCGGCGTAGTCAAGGCCAAAATCGCGGCTTCTAAAGTAGGCGCCGCCGTGGTCATTCCGCGTTTTGCCGATGTTTCACTCGGAGGCACTGACTTTAACGACTTGGCCGTCCAGGAAGGACGCGACGCAGTCTCTCAGCAGTTAGCCTGGAGACAGGCGGAGCCCTTAAGTAAGGGATCCGGAGACAAAAAAGTGAATGAGAAGAATTTAGGGGTTATCAGCTCCCTCGGTAAACGCTACATTGCCATTGACAGTACGGACACGTGTTGGGATACCGAATACCTGAGGGTGACCAAGATCTCTACGATCCGGCAATGGTTCGGAGCTAAGACAGTGAACCTTTGGCTGCAGAATGAGTTCGACAACCGCCGAATCATCCAGCCTGAGCAGCTGATTTTTGAGCCGGATCCGAAAAAGATCCCGCTTGGCAGCATCACGATGTTTGCCGGATGGCCGATGAAGCCCAATTACAGCCATAAGTGTCAAAGGCTGATTGATCATCTTTTCAAGATCTGCGGAGAAAACGATGATCTCTTCCAGTGGGTGGCCGCATGGCTGGCCTACCCTCTTCAGCACCCGGGCGCCAAAATGCAGACGGCCTTAGTCGTCTACGGCGAAAGAGAAGGCACCGGAAAGAGTATGTTCTTTAATGCGATTTCCAAAATTTACGGTCAATACGCCTGTTCGGTTAACCAGAACATGGTGCAGAGCGATTTCAACGGATGGGTGTCTAAGAAGCTGTTTGTAGTGTGTGAGGAGGTGGTAACGAATCAGGAGAAGCGAAATTTGAAAGGTGCGCTTAAGAATCTCGTCACCAACCCCACGCATACGATAAACGAAAAAGGGCTTCCTGCGCGATTTGAAGCAAACAAAACGAATTTTGTTTTCCTCTCTAACGAACTTCAGCCGCTGATGTTTGACAGTGCCGACCGCCGCTATCAGGCCATTAAGTTCGAGACAGCCTCGCCTCCGGAGTACTTCGAGGCACTCGCTGATGAAATCGACAGCGGCGGAATTGAGTCCTTCTACGCCTATCTGCTCAACTTTGATACGAGTTGGTTCAATGAGAGCAAAAGGCCTCTGGAGACTCAGGCAAGACTCGACTTAAAGCGTCTGGGGAGTGATTCGGCCATTCGCTTCATTGAGGACTGGACGTCCGGAAATATCAATTTGCCGGTAGGCCCGGCCGTGCTCGGCCATCTCTATGACGCCTACACCATTTGGTGCAAGTCATCCGGAGAAAGACCCTGCAGCAAAGAAGTTTTTGGCGGCAGGTGTAAGAGCCGGCTAAACGGCGGACGACTGAGGGTGCAGCTCTACAGCGAAGATTCGTCTTCGACTGAGACGCTAAGGCCTCTGAAGATATATCATAGGCAGGTGTATTGGCCGAAAACCACGGAAGATCCGAAAGTTAATGCTGAATTCTCTCAGCGTGCTCGGGCGTTTCAGATTGACGTGGAAACCGCCAAAGAAAGGTTCTATCGTGACTTCAAGTCTCTCCAGTAAACCTTTTTCGTACCTTTTTGCAAGGTCCTGCTGCTGTTTTAGGCCGCAGGGCCTTTTGTTTTCCCCGTTGTTCATACTGTTCACCCTGTTCAGAGGCACAAAATGGACGGTATGAACACTAATTTTTTATTTGGAATCAAAACGATGGGAGCAGTGTGTTCATATTGTTCACCTAATACACGTCTACCTACATGTGCGCGCGTGGATGGAAATATAAAAAACGGAAAAAAGAAATTTATGGGGTATGGAAGTATGAACAGTATGAACAAGTGAACAAACACTTTAAAAACAAATAATTATGAATAAAACCATTGAACAAACTAATGAACAGTCATTGAACAACTTCTTTGACGATATTGGTACAGCTCCCATGACTCGAATCCCTTACGTAAAACGGCTGCTTTTTTGCTGGTGGAAGTGGCGGAATCTTTCCCGGAACAAAATTCCTCCTCAGTTGGACATGAATAACGACCGAGTGGATTCGTCCAGAAAGAGCAGCGATTTGATTAACGCTGCCTCCTGCGACTTCACGATGATCCGTCTGGACAGAATCATCAGTGAATTGCATCCGACACTCAAGGAAGCCGTTTTCGCGCTCTACGGCCATGTAGGGATGAGAGGCGTTATCCATGCCGCCGATGAGTTAGGGATCACAAAGCGCAGCATGATCCGCCGTCTTTGCCGGGCAGATCAGGCAATTGCCATCGAACTCGATAAGCTCAGAAACAAGGAAGAATCATGCTAAGGGTAAATCCTAGAGTCACCTTTTTGTCGAAAATCGGTTATATTTCCATAAACTTTGGCAGTGAGTGGCTCAGAAGCCACGACAGCAAACGCCGATCTTCTTACGCATCCTCCCTTATCGGTCCTTCTAATCGTTTGATACAGACGATTTTTAAAGCCTTCCCGATGAGATTTTTGATCTCTTTTGTATCTCCCTGAGCCCTCTCCGGAGAAAACAAATGAAGAAAGAATTTCAGGCTTCGTCCAAAGAAAGGATTAAGGATGCTACCTTAGTCGTAACGGGTTTAATTATCCTTACAGTTGCTAAGACAGCCGAGATTTGTGTCGCTGTTGCAGGTCTGACTTACTTCTGGAAAGAGATGCTTCTTCCGGACATTTATTCGGGGAGCGCTCTTAAATGGTGCCTTATTCCATTTCTGGTTTTAATTGCAACGTTAGTAGAGCTAACCAAGAAGAAGTAGGAGCTTTAAAAGATTTTCCCATGTTAATTGTTCTCGAAGTTTTTCTTTGATTTTGTCCGGAAGACTTCTATTTGAAGCCAGTAACCCGAGATACTCTTCCGGTCTATGCCCTTTGAGAAGAACAATAATTTCCGGCAGTGAGTAGTAAGAAAAGAATCGGCTAATGTCAATGTTCAGCGTCTTAATGTTGCGCAGAACGTCAAAAGCATCCATGTCGACCCAGTAGGTAGACAAAGGCGTTGCCACGGTGCTCATGACATTGAAGCGATCAACTCTGGGGAAGATAACGGCCTGAACGTCATCGGGAAGTGATTCGATAATGTTTAAAACTTCAGCTTGTTGGCGTTCGGAAAGATCTTTGAAGAAATCGGCTAAGGGCTTGGGCATTTGGGTTTTGAATAAAGAGAACCCGCACAGCATGACTATGCGGGCTCTAAGGTTAAGCGACTAGATCAAAAGGATCGTTTTTAGGGGCCGAAGAGCCTTCTTTTAACTCGATATCTTTTTTGAATTCTTGCCATTCCCGGAGGAATTTTCCGCATCTGCTGGCCTCCTCTTCCAAAATGGCAATTTGAGTTTCTTTGTCTTTTCCTTTTAATTCAGGAAATTTCTCAGTAAAGAAAGTTTGAAAATCCATAATATGGAACCTCAAAAAATGGGCTCGATTTATGGTGTAGACGGATTTAGATTTATAATCCGTCTTGTCATACACCTCCGTTCCAGAGCCCGTTTGGAACGAAACCTTTAGAAGAGCCTAAGAGATTGCCGTCTCTTAGGCTCTTTGACTGCTCGGGCACATCATTGAGAAAGTAGCCGGATTTTTATGAGAAACATTGAAATTCTCCCGGACCTCTCTTGCCGATAACCGATACTCTGTTTCGGTGCCGGTTAACGCCATGAGCGTCAAAGTTGCTTTTATTTCAATATATTAAATTAATAAAATGGGATTTGTTGGGAGAAAGTTGCTCTAAAAACGGTTAAGTATGGGGTTATAGTTCGATAATACATTGTAAATTTAGAAATTTTCTGATTAAAATTTATTTAAAAAGTAAAAACGGATAGCAAAAAAAAGCGTCCGTTTTTTTATGGTTTCGTCACCTACCTTAGGACGAACGCCCTGGCCGTGCGTTATCGGCCTCTCCTTGAGAAGTGGTATGAGGGTTCTCCGGGGCGGTTGGGTGGCTGCTCCGGAGTTTTTTCATTGAGAAGTTATGCCTGTATTTCCGTTAAAGCATTGTGCCTTTCCCGGCTGCGGTGCGCTTTTCCGCGGCTCCGGCTCTTACTGCGAGAAGCATAAGCAGATCGCTCAGGATCAAAGAGCCGATCGCCGCCGCCTGCTCGATCGAGAAAGAGGATCGGCAGCCTCAAGAGGATATTCCTCCGCCTGGAGAAAAGCCCGGGAAGGTTTTTTAGCCCGCCATCCCTTCTGTGTTCAATGCGAAGCAGAAGGCTTCCCTCGATTGGCTGCGGTCGTGGACCATGTCATCCCGCATAAGGGGGATAAACAGTTATTTTGGGATCGAAATAATTGGCAGCCCTTGTGTAAAAGGCACCACGATCTGAAGACTGCCGCAGAAGACGGAGGCTTCGGAAACATAGGGAGGGGTGGTGAAAAAGTGAAGTGACGCGATCGTCCGAGACCGCGCCCTCAGTCGAATTTTTACGCGTGCAAAATTGGAGATTTTCGAGGTTTTGCACGTCTGGAGTAAATAGGATGAAAGGTCGAAAACCTTTACCGACAGAAATTAAAGAACTCCAAGGGACGCTTCAGCCGTGCCGTACAAATTACCAAGAACCTAAGGTCCGCCAAAAAATTTGTGAAAAAGCGGCTCCGCCGGAGACGCTGTCGGACGAAGCAAAAGTCCATTGGAATTTTGTGCTCGAGCACGAAGGCGCTGGCTGGATCAAACAATGCGACCGCGGAATGTTCGAGCAATACTGCGAACTCTGGGCAGAGATCACGAAAAGCCGAAAAGAAAAAAAGGCGCTCCGCGCGGAGCTCTCGGAACTTCGGCCTCAGTACGAGGAAGCCCTGAAGTTCGGCAGCTTAGACAGAGCCAAGGTCATCAATGCCAGGATGGAGGCCTTGGAAGAAAAAGACAGGTTCCTGGCCAACTTAATCGTTAAGAGTGTCCAGCCTTTCAAGAGCGTGGCCGCCGAACTCGGGCTAACGCCCTCCTCTCGGTCTCGAGTCATCGCTTTAAACGGTGCGGATACTCCGAAAAATCAAGAAGATTCTGAACTTTTTTCAAAAGAGGCGATGCAAAAATGCCTTGAATTTGGCCTTGATTACGGTGAAATGAATTGAAAAATTACGTTGCATGGGCTCAAAAGTACGTGCAGCAGGTCCTAAGCGGCGAAGTTCTCGCTTGTGTTTATGTTCGCCAGGCTTGTGAAAGACAGAAAAAAGACCTTGAAAAATCAAAATCAGGGTCTTTTCCTTATGTGTTTGACCCGTTTTTGGCGACTCGGGCCTGCTTCTTTATCGAGCATTTAAGGCATGTGAAAGGACCTAAAGCCGGCCAGTTGATCCAACTGGAGCCCTGGCAGTGTTTTGTTGTCACTTCAATCTTCGGCTGGGTTCACAAAGATACGAGAAAGCGCCGCTTTAAGCGCTCTTACATTGAAGTTCCTCGCGGTAATGCGAAATCGACGCTTTCGGCCGCGATCGGTCTTTACATGATGACCATGGACGGAGAAGGAGGCGCGGATTGCTACTCTTTTGCGACGACCCGGGAACAGGCCAGAGAAGTTTTTGATACTGCTCGCGATATGGTTCGCCGCTGCACGGATGTCAGTCGAGAACTCGGAATTAAGGCGTTGGATTATTCCATAGTTCAGTTGGCCAGTAATTCAAAATTCGTCGCGAAATCCGCGCAAGGCAGCACCTTGGATGGTCTCAACACGCACTTTGCTTGTATTGACGAACTTCACGCGCATAAAACCCGCGAAGTCTACGACGTGGTTGAAACCTCTATCGGCAAACGTCTGCAGCCGCTGCTGTTTGCCATCACAACGGCAGGATTCAACTTATCCGGAATCTGCTACGAGCTTAGAAACTATGTAATCGAAGTTTTGTCCGGAAAAAGTTCCGGCGGCGATGACCAGTTTGGAATTATTTACACGATCGATAAAGAGGATGACTGGACAAGCGACAGTGCGCTGATCAAAGCCAATCCGAACTGGGGCGTCTCGGTCCATCCGGAAACGACTAAGTCACTTCGTGATAAAGCGCAGACGGTTGCAAGTGCGGTTAACAACTTTAAGACCAAGCACCTTGATGTCTGGTGTAACGCAGACGCGGCCTGGATGGATCTGACCAAGTGGAATGAATGCGGCGATCCGGCCTTGGAAGAGTCCGACTTCTACGGACAGGAATCCTGGCTGGGGCTCGACTTAGCCTCAAAGATTGACTTGACGGCAGCAGTCAGGCTTTTTTGCAAAACGATCAACGGCGTCCAGCATTTCTTTGTGTTCCCGCAGGTTTGGCTTCCCCGGGAAACCGTCAACACAGCGAAAAACGCTTCTTACTCCGGCTGGGAGTACGAAGCGCGTCTGAAAGTGACGGAGGGTGCGGTAGTCGACTTTGAAGAAGTCAAAGAATATGTCCGGAGAAGCTGTTCTGACTTTGTTGTGAAGGAAATTGCTTACGACCCGTGGCAGGCAACTCAGCTCGCGAGTGAATTAACCGAGCAAGGCTGTCCGATGGTCGAGGTCCGAAACAGTGTCCAGAACTTCTCCGAGCCAATGAAAACCATCGAGGCTTTAGTGATGTCCGGGAGACTGCATCATCCGGATGATCCGATTTTTAACTGGTGCGTTTCAAACGTCGTCTGTCATCGCGATGCGAAAGACAACATTTATCCGAACAAGCTGAGGAATGAAAACAAGATCGACTTGGTGGTGGCCCTAATCATGGCCTTCTACTCATTCCTGATCGGCGGCGGAAAGATTGAAAAGCCGGTGGATCTGACACCGATGCTTGATTCTCCGCTCATTTTCAATTGGTAAATTATGTTTTTGAGTTCATTTTTTTCTTCGATCGGGAACCCGTTCAAAGACAATACAGGGGTGCAGCGAACAGAACCTATGCTGCAGCTGGTGCCGAGGAAACGGGAGACTTCGGAAGAAACGGCCCTGCAGATTTCCTCCGTGATGGCGTGCACGACGCTCTTGGCTGAAACAGTGGCTTCCATGCCGATCTTTGTTTACCGCAATGACAGCGGAAACAGAGACTTGGCCCGAGAAACCGAACTTTGGAAGCTGCTTCACGATGGTCCGAACGAGCTCATGACGCCGGTCGAGTTTTGGTCTCAGATCATTTTCAATATGGTACTCCGAGGCAACGGGTACGCCCGGCTAAAACGAGAGGACAACAATCCGTCCGGACGCGTGCTTTCGATGATGCCCCTCAATGCTTCGCAGGTGAAAACGATTTATGACGGTTCGACTCTGCGGTATGAATACGACCAAAATTGTGGGACAGAGAATATCGCCAAAGAGTTTATGTTTCACCTGAAAGGCGTTGGGGGCCGTTTTGCCGGAGCCTCGAAGTTGAAATTGATGGCTGCCACAATTGGCGAAGCGGCCGACGCCCAAGAAACCGCGTCTACACTTTTTGGTAACGCAAACAAACCGAGCGGCATTTTGAGCGCGGAAGGCACGCTCGACAAAGAACAGAGAGAGCGTCTTCAAACGACCTTCAACGAAATGGCCAACGGCAGCCGCTCGGGTCTCTACGTGCTTGAAGGCGGTCTGAATTACGCGCCTCTGACGCTGACGCCGGCAGAAACACAGCTTCTGGAGACAAGACGGTTTTCCGTGGAGGAAATCTGCCGCTGGTTCGGCGTCCCATCAGTTCTGGTCGGATCAAACGCAGCCACAACATGGGGCAGCGGTATTGAGCAGATCATCTTGGGCTTCCAAAAGTTCACATTGCTGCCGTTATGCAGGCGAATTGAACAGGCAGTGAGAGCCCGAGTCATGACGCCTGAAGAATTTGCGCTCTACACAGTGGAAATTTCCATGGATAACTTGCTCCGGGCAACGATGAAAGAGCGTATGGAAATCCACGGCAAAGCGATCCAGTACGGCGTTGAAACCGTTAACGAAGCACGTCAATACGAAAACTTGCCGCCGGTAGAAGGCGGCGATGTCAATTTTGCGCAGTCGGCGCTGAGGCCTATTTCAGCATTGGCCAAAGCAACGGTCGACCAAAAAACTAAGGAGTCAGACAGTGTCTAAAGAGCTGAAAAAGGATCAGACGTTATCCGTCAGATTGGAAGGCGTGGAAGTAAAGCTATCCGAAGACAAGAAAACCGGCGTCATCAAAGGATACGCCTCGGTTTACGACAACTTGAATTGTTACGGCTTTTACATTGCCAAAGGAGCCTACAGCGCGGTACTGAAGAACTCGACTTCGACGCCGAAGATGTTCTTCAACCACGACTATTCCGCCGTTCCGGTGGGCCGTTGGACTTCTCTCAAAGAAGACGATAAAGGTCTTTATGTTGAGGGAGAACTCACACTCGGGGTCGGAGCGGCCTCTGATATTTATGAAGCGCTCAAAGCCGGAACTTTGGACGGTTTGTCTGTCGGTATTCGCGTGGGCGAATACGTTGAGGATGACAACAGCAATATCAAGGTTTTGAGCATTGCTAGGCTCCTCGAAATATCCATCTGCAGCTTCCCGGCTGACGGCCAGGCGAGGATTGCAGAAACACTCTCGAAGGATTCTCTGGATGAAACCATCGAGAAAATTAAGACGTTAAGAGATTTTGAAGCCTGCCTGAGGGATTCTTGCGGCTTCAGCCGGAAACAGGCCTTGGCGCTTGTTTCTCGCGTGAAGAAGGTGCTGAGCGAAGAGCAGCGGGACGCTGCTTTGGCTGAAGCATTAAACAAGGTGCTCGGTGTAACCGAGCGAATCGATAAAGCACTCAGTGGGAAAAGTTAAATGAACGAAGAAATTGAAAAACTCCTGTCCGCAATGAACAACATCGAGGCCAGATTAGGACAGTTGTCCACGGTTGAAGAAACCGCCAAGGTGAAGGCCGAACTTGCCGAACTCAGCAAAAAGCAGCTTGGTCTGGCTGAAGAAATCCGCCGCCTCAAACAGCAGCAGCCGGGCGGCTCCGACAACGTTTCCGCGCCGCTCACACTCGGCGCCCGTGTGGTGGCTGATGCAGGTTTCCTGGAGTTTGCTGCCGGTAAAGGCAAAGGCTTCTCTGTTACTTTGACTGATCCGGACCCGGTCGGTACCGGCTCCACGGTTGATTCCAAGGTTTATCCGGATCAGCGTGTCCAAGGCATTATCGGCATCGGAACCGCACCGCTTACGCTCGAAGATACGATTCATCATTCTCCGACAAGCAACAAAGCGATTGTCTACTCTCGTGAGAAGAAGTACGTCAACAATGCTGCAGAAGTGGTCAACGGTGTGGACTCTGCTCCGCAGTCTGAAATCGAGTTCGATACTCAGACCGCCAATGTCAAAGACATCGGCAACTGCTTCATTGTGACCAAAGACCTCATGGAGGATTCTCAGGCACTGGCCGATTACATTAACTTCCGCGTCCAGTATGGCGTTAAGCAGCGCGTGGAAAGCCAGCTTCTGAACGGTGACGGAACAAACGCCAACTTAAGCGGCCTTCTGGTGACAGGCAACTACACTCCGCACGGCTTTGATCCGGATACCAACCCGGAAATCACAAATCAGGTCGATCTGATTGGTTTCGCAGCGCTGGCCGTGAAGTCTGTGGGTTTGACTCCGAACATCACGATCATGAACCCGGTCGATTACTTCAAACTTCGCTGTCTGAAGGACTCCAACGGCCGCTACCTCTTCAGTGATCCGATGGCCCCGTCTAATCGTCCGATCTGGGATACATACGTTGTGGAAAGTTCCGCAATGCCCAAAGGCAAGTTCCTGACCTTAGACACCAACATGGCCTGCATGATCTACGACCGTAAAGAAACCGTCGTGGAATTCGGTTATGAAGACGGCAATAACTTCCGAAAGGGCCTTGTCACCATCAAGGCCGACCGTCGTTTGGCCTTCGCGATCGAACGTCCGAGCGGCATTGTCGGCGGCGATTTGACGGTAACAAAACCCAAAACCGAAGGCACCGAGTCTGATAAAGGCACTCAGGGCGGCCAAGGCGGAGCGGGCTAATCAACCTTAGGAAGGCGGCGGTAACGTCGCCTTTTAGCCTATGTATGAAGCAAAAGGTATGGTGTCGATTGTCGACGCCGCTTATCTCCGGCGCTATTTGCATATCGATGACACGTCTGAAGACTTGTTTCTCGAAGAGCTGGGCCGATCGGCCACGGAAAATCTTGAGCATCGTCTGAAAAGACACATCATTGCCCGAAGTGAAGATGATTCCGATGCGGTGTGCTCGGACAAAGAAGACGTGCCGGCTGCACTGCGTGTTTGGGTCGGCGCCTCTGTTGCTTTTGCTTATGCAAATCGCGAGTCCGACAGCGAAAAAACTTTCAAGAGCACTCCGTTCTTTGAGCGGATGATTGATCCGTGGAGGACTTACAAGTGATCGAACCTTTATCCGGACAACTGAATCGGCGCTGTTCGATTTACTCGGCCCGGCTCATGTCAGACGGCAAAGCGGGTCAGTCTACTAAACGGACGCCTCTTTGGAGTTGCTGGTGCAAGGTGGAAGTGATCGGCGGGTCGGTCTTCTGGGAGAACGTCCAGACAGACGAAGCCGTCACGCACCGGATCTTTATCAGAAGCGTCAAAGGCAAAAGCAGGCCTCAGGATCTGCCTCGCCTGATCGAGCTTGAATGCGCGGGCTACTGGTATCGGGTCAAGCGAGTGACGGACTGCAACAGTGCCGGTCGGTTCACGCTGCTGGAATGCGAGGTGCTTAATGCAGCCGTTAAGAATTGAAGCGAGGTTTGCGAGACCTTTGAACTTTGCCGACTTCGATAAAAAGTCGATGAGGAAAGGTTTTACTCAGGTCGGCCGAGACGTTTCCAAGATTGCAAAGAAGCTGGTCAGCAAAAAAGGAGTATCTGCTGCCGGAGCTTATCCGGGAAAGCAAACAGGGATATTCCAGAAAGCAATTTCCTACAAGGTTTCCCGCTCCGGTTTCTCGGTGGCGGTGAAGCCCTACGGAAAAGGCAAGCAGGTTTCTGCAGAACTGAAAAGACGCGGGTTTTATCCCGCGTTTGTCGTCTTTGGCCACGCAGGACCTAAACGCAGTAAGCGAACACGTGCGCACCGCAAACAATCCTATGAGGCAAAAGTGGCTAAGCCGCGTGCCAATCCAGTCTCGGCCGCTGCCGAAACCTATGGCCGTACCCGCTTTCAATCGGTCGTGGGGCAGATTTTGGAAAATGCCTTTAAGCCGGGTCCGATTAGGAGCTTAATGAAGTGAAATTAAAACCCATTATTCAAGAGCTGCGGGCTCATTGCCCGGGCTTTGAGGGCCGTGTCTTTGGCGTAGGAACGTTTTCTCGGCTTGATGAATCGGTGGCAGCGGAACTGCTTCCGGCTGCATTTGTGATTCCGGTCTCTGAAGATCCGGAAGACCCTGCAGTGATCAACCGTTATAAGCAACAGGTACGGTTCAACTTTGCCGTCATCCTGATGGTGGCCAATACCGAGGATGAACAGGGTTTGACAGCTTGGGAGAAGTCGGTGGATCTCAAAAAGGAAGTGTTTCAAGCCATTTTGGGAGCCGACGATATTCAGGCAGGCAGAGACTGGATCCAATTTGAATCTCTTACCGTCCTGGATCTTAATCGCGCGGCATTGACCGTCCAGTTGGATTTCTCCTGCCAGTACGAAATCAGTGACAGCGAAACCCGTCACGGAGGAGACATCGATCGTCTCGGAAGATTCCTCCGGATGTACACCGATGTCGATGTGATCGGAGACAAGGGACGGCCTGACGGACAGATTGAAGCAAAGATGCACATTAATTTGGAGCAAGAAAAGTGACAATTTCTTTTAACAACATTCCGAGCGGCGTAAGAGTGCCGCTTTTTTATGCCGAAGTAGACAACTCGATGGCCAATACCGCCGTCACGGGCCTTAAAACGCTCTTGATCGGCCGTATGACTCAGGGCAAGGCAACTCCGATGAGACCGGTACTGGTGACCGGCGACAGTCAGGGTAAAGATCTCTTCGGCCGCGGCTCTGAATTGGCCAGAATGAACACCGTTTATCGCAAAAACGACACGATCGGTGAAGTCTGGGCGATTCCGCTGGAAGATCCGACGGTGGGCACCGCAGCTTCCGGCACGGTGACGATTTCCGGAACACCGTCTGTCGGCGGAATTCTGAGCCTGTATGTCGGTGCCGACCGCGTGCAAGTCCCTGTAGGAGTGGAAAATGAGCCGTCTGAAATTGCCGAGGCAGCAGCTGCTGCGATTAATGCCAAGCCTGATCTTCCTGTGACGGCTGCCGCTTCCAAGAGTCAGGATGATGCGGAAGTTGAAGAAGGCTACGTCACGATCAGCGCCAAAAATAAAGGCGCTAACGGCAATGACATTAAGCTTGCCGTCAACGTTCAGGGCTACGGAGCTGGTGAAGAAACTCCGGAAGGCTTGGCCGTCAAGATTGACGCGATGGCCGGCGGTACTGGGTATCCGGATTTTGAAGCTCTGGACTTTGTAAAGGCAATGGGAGACGAAGCTTACGACTTTATCCTTCTGCCCTACTCCGACGTTTCTTCTTTGGACTATTTCAAAGAGGTTATGAACGATACCTCCGGCCGATGGTCCTACAGTAAACAGGTGTACGGGCATGTCTACACCTGCAAGCGAGGCACGATCAACGAGCTGCAGATCTTCGGCAGCGCGCGTAACGATCAGCACGCCACGATTATCGGTGTCGAGCCGGATGTTCCGTCCATGGCGGTTGAGGTGCTTGCTGCCTACGGAGCACAGAACGCAGCCAAAATCTCCATTGATCCGGCGCGTCCGACTCAAACCCTTGAGCTGATCGGAATCACTTCGGCTCCTTACGGCAAGCGCTTTGTGATGGAAGAACGCCAGATCCTGCTCAATAACGGCATTGCCACGCAGTACACGGAAGCCGGTTACATGCGTGTTGAGCGCGCCATCACAACGTATCAGAAGAATCGCTTCGGAGACGCGGATAACTCTTATCTCGACTCTGAAACACTTCACACGCTTGCCTACATTTTGCGGGCGCTGCGCACTCGAATTACAAGTAAGTACCCGCGCCATAAGTTAGCAAGCGACGGGACACGATTCGGAGCCGGTCAAGCAGTTGTCACGCCTTCCATTATCAGAGGCGAAATTATTTCTCTCTACAAGCAGCTGGAAGACAAAGCCATCGTTGAGAACACGGCGCTCTTTGCGAAATACCTCATCGTCGAGCGAAACAAAGACGATCCGAACCGAGTGGATGTCTTGCTGCCGCCGGATCTGGTTAACCAGCTCCGAATTTTCGCGGTTCTGGCTCAGTTCCGACTCCAATTTAACGAATAAGGAATTTAAGAATGCGCATTGCAGGTGTCTGCCATATCACTGTGGATGGCAAAAGTCTGGATATTTCCGGCGGAATGACAATTCCGCTCTCCACGTCCACAAAAGAAACCATTGTGTCGACAAACGGATCGGTCCACTTCAAGGAAACGCCGATCGCCCCGTTCATTGACGGAACCTACCTGGTTACGCCGGACTTCCCGATTGAGGATCTGGACACCATGACGGAGGGCACGATCGTGGCCGAACTGGCCAACGGCAAGACTTACACGCTCTCCGACGCATGGGTCGAAGGAGAGATGGACTTTGAAAGCGACGGCGGATCGGTGGGCATTAAGTTTGTCGGTCGGTCCGGGAGATGGTCATGAGAGAAGAAGTCTACGAATTAGAAGATCCGGTTGATGTTTCCGGAAACAAAGTCTCAATCGTCCGACTTAAACGTCCGGACTTCGATTTGATCTGTGAGCTTGGGCTTCCTGCAGATTGCTCGAGCCAGCAGGAGCAGCTCAAACTCCTTCGCGAGTACGTCATCCGGCTCTCGGGTCTGCCGAAAGAAACTGTGGGCCGTTTTGGTGTTGCCGACTCGATGGAGCTGGTCTCGAAGGTGGGAAGTTTTTTTACACGCTCGGACTCAGCGACAAGAAAACGGCCGTAAAGCTGTTCTACAACACGGCGCGTTTTTGGGGCGAGCGTCCGACGGAGCTTGCTCGGGAGCCTTTTTCACGAGTTATCGAACTTGCGAAAGAGGCTCTTCGCATTATTGAGGAAGAAAAATCATGGCAGGAAAAGAATACAGCCTCAAGGCGATCCTATCCGCGACGGACCGGATAAGTCCGGTATTAAAGAAGGTTGACTCCAATATCGGCAAAGTCGGCCGCTCTTTTTCTTCTTTTGCTAAGGCCTCCGTCTCGCTTGCCTCCAAGCTCGCCCTTCCCCTTACGGCGCTCGGCGGTGTCGGAGGTTTCAGTCTGAAGGCTGCGGTCGATAAGTTCACCTCTTTAGGAGACTCTATCGATAAAGCCAGTAAAAGAGCGGGGGTCGGTGTCGAATCTCTGCAGAAGTTGCGTTACGCAGCAGGCCTCGGAGGGATGTCTGCTGACCAAATGGATCAGGCCTTAAGTAAGCTCACGGACAACATGGGCAAAGCTGCCAGAGGCGAAAACAAGAATCTGGCAGCTATCTTCAAGCGCCTCGGTATTTCTCTGAAAGACTCTAAAGGTCAGATAAGGGATGCGGCCGATGTCATGCGAAATTTGGCTCAGGCCGTCAAAAACAATGAGTCTCCGGCTGTCCGGATGCGCATCTTGACGGCAGCCTTCGGTGAGGAACTGTCTAAACGGATGATTCCCGTACTCGAAGGCGGAGCAAAAAGCCTGGATGACATGGGCGAACAGGCTTCCAAGCTTGGTTTAGTGATGGACCAGGACATGGTCGCAAAGTCCGCTCATCTGACAGATACGCTGAGCACCTTTTCTCAAGTTGTCGACGGTGTCAGCGCTCAAGTCGGAGCTGCTTTGGCGCCGACGATTGAAGGCATTGTGATTCGGATGCAGGATTGGCTTGTGGCCAATAAAGATCTGATCGCGCAAAGACTGGACGGCCTCTTTGAGAAGGTCTCCAAGGCAATTGCCGAAGTTGATTTTGAAAAGGTTGTCGACGGCGTCTTTGATTTCATTGACGGAGTCATGGAGTTTGTCGATTCGGTCGGCGGCTGGGAAAACATCATCAAGGGCTTTGGCGCCCTTCTGGGCGTTTCTTTAGTCGGTGATCTCCTGAGCGTCGGAAAAGAACTCTACGGCGTCGGAGCAGCAGTGACTGCAGCCTTCGGGCCTTGGGGACTTCTGGCCGGTGCGGCGATCGGAGCCGGCATTGCGATTTGGAAGAATTGGGATGAAATCTTGGCCAAATTTGATGCCTCCTTCCCGAATCTCTCTAAAGCCCTTTCGGATATTCCCGGGAACTTTACAAGAGGCTGGGATGACGCGACCAAACAAATTAAGGAACTTTGGGACGGTCTGGTTAAGCGCTGGGAGAGCGTTAAGAACACGCTTTCTTGGGGCAACATCAAAGGCAACCTGAGGGAGATGGTCGGTCTGTCAAGGACGGAAGCGCCGGAGCCTGCGGCTACACCGACGCTTAATGCTTCAGATATTGCTGCGATTAGCCAAAGAACTCAGAATCCGCAGGCAAGCGAAGTTGATAACCGTTTGGAAGTCACGCTTAAGCTGCCTCAAGGTTTTTCCGCAGCAGTGGATAAGGTCGATTCCAACGGCGGCTCGATGCGTGCGACCACTCAGAACTACTCTTTTATAGGGGTTGATCAATGAATGCACCTCAATTGAGACGGGCGTCCTTCCGTGGAGTTCCCTTTGAGGTGACCTCCTCTAATCTCTCGATTGGAAGACGTACTCAGACCTTTGAGTATCCTCAGAGGGACGATCCTTTTACGGAGGATATGGGGCGCTCTAAGCGCACGATCCGAATTACGGCTTTTGTCGTCGGATACGACTACATCGCCCGGATGAAGCGGTTGATTGCGGCCTGCGAAAAGCCCGGCAGCGGACGTCTGATCCATCCGTGGCTGGGGTCGATGGAGGTTACGCCGACGGACCTTTCCGCTCCGGTTTTTGAATCGAACCGTATAGCTTCCGTTTCTCTGACTTTTGTCGAGAGCGGAAAGCTGCAGTATCCGAATGCTCTTTTGGACGTCGGAGCAAAGTGCCTTTCTGCAGCTCAGCTGCTTGTAAATGCTGAGTTCGATGAGTTTGTGAAAACCTTTGATCTGACCGGAGCCCAGGATTTTGTGAAAGAAGCCGTGGGGCTGGATCTGCAGGGGATTCTTAACAGCGAAACCGTTCAATCGGTTTGCGACGCCTTTGACCTGGCCGATGAGCTCGCGACACTCTCGCATGATGTCATTACATTAGCTGAAGGCGGCGCTGATGCTCTATTTAACCGGGTTTTGGACACTTACGGACTGCAGAGATTTGCGTCTACCGTCCACGCGTGGACGGATGTCTCTCACCGCTTCCGTTCCTTGACTCAGAGCTCAGAGCTAAACAGCGCGAAGCCTCAGGCAGTTGCATCCAGGACGACTTCCGAACGGATCGAAAAAGCCAATGCTGCAGGCCAGGCTATGATCAGGGGACTGTCTGTGGCCAACATGGTTGTTGCAGCGTCCGAAATCGGGACAAGCAACGATAGGCTGGATGCTTCAACACCGGTGCAGACAGCACCCTATGATGACTTAATCGCCGTAAGGAACGAAATTCTGGAAGCGATTGATGAAGAATCCTTAAAAGTCTCCTCTGATTCGATTTATGAAGCGTTGTGTGAGTCTCGATCTGCAGTCTATGAGGCAATTACGCAAAGAGCAGAGAATCAGGCGCGCCTGGTCAGCTTTAAGCCGTCTTCAGTGCAGCCGGCCTTAGTGCTGGCTTATGACTATTACGGCGATGCATCCAGAGAAGCGGAAATTGTCGGAAGAAACAAGATCCGGCATTCCGGCTTTGTTCCGGCGGTTGAATTGAAACTTTTGAATGAATGAGGCGGTGATGAAGATCAATTGGAATAACTGGATCGTCATTCAGATTTCGGCGTTTGTGCTTTTTCTGCTGATAGGTGCTCCGGCAATAATGTTTTGGGAGCCTCTCTTGAGGGCAGTATTGCACTGGACAGTGTTTCAACTGTTCGGAATAGCACTACCTTAAAGTCTTGGGCAAACACTCCTAATAGGAATCCTCCGAAAAGACTGACGATGGCTATTTTCCAGGCTGTTCTGGAAGAAGCTCTGCTGAGCTCTTGGGCTAATTGTTCCGTACTTTTTTGAAAATCTTTCCGGATAAGGTCGATACCGTTGAGCAGGTCTTCCCGGTTCTTATCCAGAAGGTATTCCGGATAAGCTGCCATGAATTCCAAGCGTTTTTGTTTTGCTTCGGATAGCTTTTTGTAGCTCTCAATGATGTCCTTGGGGATTTCCGGAGGATTGGTCATATTTAACCTATGCAAGTTAATTCCAAATCAAATAATACGGTAACGCTTTACGTTAACGGCCGAAAGTATGAAAACTGGCTGAATGTCAGCATTACCTGCGCGCTGCAGACGCTGGCGAGAACTTTCACGGTTTCGGCCACCCGCGATAAAGAGGATTTGACGCTGGGAGTGAAGCCCGGAGACAGCGTTCAGGTTTTTATCGGTGAAGATCGCGTGCTCACAGGGTACATAACGAAGCGCGAGGTTTCGTACAACGCTTCCGGATCTTCTATCAGGATTTCAGGCGCCAGTAAAACGGTTGATCTGCAGGACTGCTGCATGCCGATGGAGTATCCGGTTTCGTATAAAAATCAAACGAATCTTCAGAACTTGCAGTCGGTTTGTCGGGCTTATGACATTAAGGTTGTGGACCAAGTAGGTGCAGTGGATCGCAGAAACCTGGAGTTTACGAGAACCGAGAAGCTCGGAAGTGCCATTCAGAACTACCTTCGCAAAAACGGGCTGCTGCTTACTGACAACGAATATGGAGATTTGGTAATTGCGGAAGCAGGCTCCGGAGGTGCTTGCGAAGACGCAATTCAGTTGGGTGTTAACGTTCTCGAAGGTTCACATTCCGCAGATTACTCAAAACTTTACAGTGAGTATGTGACGCTGGGGCAAGCGGCTAACGTACTGAGCGAACTTCCCGTTTCTTCTAACCAGTTAAAGGCTGAGGCGACGGATTCAAGCGCGACACGCCGCCGTTGTTTGGTTCAGTTGGAGAGTGGAAACGCTTCCTCAGAAATTCTGAAAAAACGAGTTGGTGTCTTACAAAGTGTCAGCAGCGGAGAATCTGAGTTCCTTTCTTACACTGTTCAGGGCTGGAGGCAAAGCAGCGGAAATCTCTGGAAGGTAAATTGCTTAGTAAAAGTTTCGGACGATTTGCTGAACATTAACTCCAATACGTCATGGGTAACTTCGGAAGTTTCTTATTCTTTGAGCCGTTCCGGAACGACGTGTTCTCTTAAGTTGAAAAAGCCGTTTTGTTACACACTGATGAGAGAGCCGGATGCGAAGAAGATTAAAATTGAAGACGAAGAAATAAAGAAAGACAGCGGGAGAATTCCATGAACAAAATCTGCTTCTTAACAATCGCTTTGAGTTTCTTCCTATCTTCACCGGTAATGGCCGGACTGAAGTGTGACCGCCTCCCAAATGGAGACGCTGCCAACTGTGTTTGGATTGACGGCTATCGTGATCCGATGACGGTCATTACAACTCCGCCCGCTTCTCCGGCCGTTCAGAAAAAACAACGTCAGGCCGAATTTGAAGAAGCCCTTCAAAGGGAAGTCGATCACAGAATGTTTACCGAGAATATTTCTTCAGCTCAGGCTATTGAGGACATTCTGGCCGGACGTCCGCGCCGCAAGTAAATAAAAAAATCTTTAGAAACCACCCGTCGCTATGGCGGGTTTATTTTTGCCTAAAAACTATGAATTTGGTTACTGCGCTCATCAATAGAGCCGTTGTCGGCGCTAAGAATGGAGCTCGTAAGCTCCGAACGCTCCAGATCGAGCTTCTGGATGGCGATGTCCGGCAGCCCGTTGAGCATTTTGAGCCCTATGGATTCACGTCCGAACCGCTGCAGGATGCTGAAGCTTTGGCCGTATCTTTGGGCGGAGATCGTGACCATACGATTGCGGTGATAGTCACTGACAGACGGTACCGGCCTGTCAATCTAAAAGACGGAGAGGTTGTCGTCTTTGATGACTTGGGCCGAAAAGTTTTTCTCTCCAGGGACGGGATAAAAGTTGAAGGAGTAAATAGCCCGGTGACGGTTAAAACAACGGCGTCTGTCCTAGTGGACGCGCCGCTGACAAAATGCACCGGCAATTTGGAAGTAGGCGGAAACATCGTGGCCGCAGGCGAGATCCAAGACAAAGGAGGTGCTTATTCAATGTCCGGGATGCGAGGAACTTACAACAGTCACACGCATAACGGAGGGCCTTCTCCGGATCAAAAGATGTAATCGCAGCGAATTTTTAATTGGTAGAGATCGATGCAGTTTTATCTAAATGGTGCTGAGGCGACCCTAACCGATTTCGCAAGGGATGACTTGGCAAGGGCTGTGGTGAACAGCCTTTTTTCATGGGCGCGAGCAGAAGAAGATGACGAAAGACCGAGTGAATCCAAGATGGGCTGGTGGGCGGATTCTTACTCCGATGAAGGAGATAAGTTCGGCTCCCGTCTGTGGCTGCTGATGCGCTCCAGTCGTACTTCTGAAGATATTGCTTTAGCTGAAGAGTACGCATTGGAGGCCCTGCAGTGGATGCTGGATGACAACATTGCAGCGGAAATTAAAGCAGCCGCTGAGCTCGATAGCTTTGAGCGCCTAAATCTTCAGATTGAAATTGTTCGTCCTGACGGGAAGAGCTTAACAGCTCGTTTCGCGGATGTTTGGAGCGAATTATGAGTTTTGAAAGACCGACGCTGAAGGAAATTATTGACCGATTGGACGGCGAAACACAGAGCCGCCTGTCGGTTCCTCAGTTAAGACGATCAAACGCCAAAGTTTTTGATCGCGTTTTAGCCGGCGCAGCCCATTCGTTGTACGGATACATCAGTTATCTGAATAGACAGCAGTTCTTCGATACTGCAGAAAGTGAGTATCTGGATCGGTGGGCATCGATTTACGGATTGCTGAGAAAGAAGGCAACGAGAGCGTCTGGGACAGTTACGTTTAGTTTTTCCGCTGATTTGGTAAACGTGCCTGTCGGTACGATCCTTCAGTCCGATGACGGTGTCCAGTACCAAACGACCGGGGCAGTTGCCTCAGACGGAAAAGCTGCCGTGGAAGCATTAAATGACGGTGTTATTGGAAATCAGCAGGACGGTGATGTTCTGACACTGGTTTCTCCGATTATTGGCGTTTTCAGCGAAGTCGAAATTATTAAGCTCGGAGGCGGCTCGGAAGCTGAAAGTGATGACAGCCTGAGGGCGCGTCTCTTAAGCAGAGTTCGCGAGACTCCTTGCGGCGGCACCTCTTCGGACTACGTTCAATGGGCGCTCGAAGTTCCTGGCGTCACCAGAGCGTGGTGCTTTCCTCAGGAAAAAGGTGAAGGGACTGTTACGGTCCGTTTTGTTTGTGACGGTTATGAAAACATTGTTCCGGACAAAGCAATGCTGGATAAAGTTTTTGCCCACATTGACGGGTTAAGACCTGTGACAGCTCACCTTTATGTTTACGCGCCTGAGATTAAACCGGTCAACATCAAAATATCCGGACTTCTTCCTGATGACGCCGAAGTTAGAGCGGCAGTTCAACAGGAACTTCGAGATCTGTTTGCTCGTGAGGGCGCTCCGGGACAGCGAATTTATCTTTCTCATATCCGGGCGGCAATCAGTGCCGCATTAGGAGAAGAAGATCATACAGTTGTTCTGCCGACGTCCGATCCGATTCCGGATAGCAATAACGAGTTGTTGTCGCTAGGAGAAATCACATGGCAGTAACCGCTCATGAATATGTGGGTATGCTCAAGGAACTCCTCCCTCCCGGTCCCGCTTGGCCGAGAGGCGATTCAACCAGTTTGTACGCAATGATGTTTGAAGTATGGGGCACAGAGCTGGCCAGGATTGATTCCCGGGCAAACGCGCTGATTAAGGAGGCTGATCCTCGCTTTGCCATCGAGACATTTCCGGAGTGGTTGGCCGAATGGGGACTGCCCGATGAGTGTCTCAAACTTTGGGGTGCCACTGACATGCCAACCCTACGAAGGCTTTTGCTTTGGAAGATGACAACCGTCGGAGCACAAAACAAGCAGTTCTTTATCGATCTGGCAGCGATGTTTGGCTACAGCATCGTGATCGATGAGTTTTTCCAATACAACGTGATGAGCCATGTCAACGATGTTTTAGCCGGAGAGAGTTGGCCCCACACTTGGCGCGTCAATGTCTTAGGCGGATCAAACAACACACTTCAATGGCACTTAGTGACTGGCGAAGTAAAGGAGCCTCTGGCTTGGTGGGGAGACTCCGTGCTTGAGTGTTTGATTAGACGGTACGCACCTGCCCACACGAAACTTTATTTCGGATATTGGAATCAGGAGAATTTAGAAAATGGACAGAGTTTACGGAGCTAGGGTCGTTCAAGTGGAGCCCAGCTTTGCAGCGGATGCTCCCTCAGGATACCCGACCGACGGGTCCAGCAGCGGCGGCCAATTGGCGACGGTACCGACAGCTCCTTGGTACAACGCAGTTACCGAGGAAATTAGAAACGCGATCGTCGGAGGCGGAATAGACCCGGAGAGGAACACCTTAAACCAGCTTGATCGAAGTATTGAAGCAAGACTGGCCGCATTGGAAGAAAAGCTGACCGGTATGATAAATGCTGTATCTGGGAAAGTAGATAAGTTTGAAACCTTTCCTCCTGGATTCATTATTTACACAGGCAATTTTATTAACAGTCCCGTCTGGCTTCTTTGTGATGGTCGTGCCGTGAGCCGCTCTGCTTATTCAGCTCTGTTTGCTGCCATCGGCACAACTTGGGGTGCTGGCAATGGAAGTACGACGTTTAATGTTCCGTATCTATTAGACAGAGTGCTTTGGGGCTCTAACGTGCGCCCGGGAGAATACATTGACTCAGGCGCTCCGGGAATTTCCGGTGTAATCGGCGACTTCAACGCCTATGACAACGACACCAGCATGGTGTCAGGCGCCTTCTGGAGAACGTATACACGCAATAATCAGGGCTCCAAATCGGGTTCCCACGACCAGCACTTTAAGGTGGAATTTAACGCGAACCGCTGCTCTCCTGTCTATGGACGAACCGGGCATATCCAGCCGCCGGCGAGCCGAGCACCTGTGTACATCCATATTTAACTAGCTCCGAAAGGGGCTTTTTAATGCCCCAAAAAACAAACCGCCAAGAGACGCGACCTCAAGGCGGTTTTATTTCGACCTGAATGAGCAGGCAGAAATCATGAAAGTTATTTTAACAAAACATCTTTGGAAATTCTTTATGTTTTTGTTTTCAAAAGAAACTCCGCTAAATATGCAGGGTGTGATGGCTTCCTGGGGTTGTGCGCTCCTTGTTCTGGCCGGCGCTGTCGGGTTTGCCTGCTTTTTAGGCATCTCCTTATATAAATATTTCATTGGAGTATGAAGTTATGAAAAGGCTTTATTACGCGGATGCATCTCCTACACCGCCCTCCCCGCCTCAAAATCCTTCCTACGGCTACCCTCAGGACGGGGATCGCTCAATCGGGAAACTGCCTACGACGTTAGGTGCTTATTGGCACCACATGATCACGGAAGAATTTATGGCCGTGATCGAAGGTGCCGGACTCGAGCCGGATGAAAACAACCTTCACCAGTTGGCTGACATCTTCGAGGATTTCCGATCCCGGGCTACAGCCTCGGAACAATACAAGCTGGCTGCCGAGGCCGCGGCGAATAGAGCCGAAGCATCGGCCAATGGAGTCGTGACGGAAACTGCAGCAAAAATCTTGGAGATTCAACAGGCGGGAAACACTCAGATTGCTGCCATTGAAGCCAAGGAGTCAGACGTTCAGGATGACATCGCCAGTGCATTGCAGCAAATGGAATCCGCGCTGTCCGACTATATCGATCAGCTGCAGGCTGAAGGTTCGTCTCAGTCCGTTGCAGTGGTGCAGCAAGCTCAGAGTCTGTTGGCCCAAATTCAGAGTTACGCGTCTCAAGCTCAGAGCGCTGCTAATGCAGCGGCAGCTCAGACTCGTGAAGAAATCATCAATTCTGTAGTTTTGACCACAGAGCAAACGCTATCGGACACCGCTAAAAGCCAGGCGCGAACGAACATCGGTGTTCTTTCAGCGGTTGAAGCTTATCTGGTAGGAATTTTCAAAGAGTTGTGTTTGGAAAATGGGGTAACCCAGGCAGAGATTGACGCAATTGAGGCTCAGCAGAACGCCTCGTAAGGAGAAAGAATGTCTTTAGAAGAAGTCAAAAAGAAGTATTTACAAGAAGCATTGGGGAAGCCGATTCAAAAATATGGAGTAGATCTGGGAGGCGGACGCTTTACATCCTTGTCTGATGCTGCCGGCTTTTATGCCGAATCTTGCCCGGAGCCGGTTACGGCAAAAGTAGAAAAGAAATATCTTCGCTTTGGTTACGTTGCTGAAGAAATTCCGATCGAGGTAATCGAGAAACCAAAAGGATTCTTGGGAGAGCGACAGCTTTACACATTCACGACTCCGGATCTGAAAAACGACAACTTAAAAGTTGATGCTCTGGATAGCCCGTTGATCGGAAAAGTAACGGTGAAGTTCAAAGTGGGCCAAAACTTTGCCGTGCGTACGGAGAAGATTAATCAGCAGTTGTATCAAAGTTCGAACGGCTGTTTCTATACGAAACCTAATCTTCCGGAACAAAGAGACGATTTTTGTTTAGAAAAGTATTCGGCTGAAATCAAATCGGAGCGTAACGCAAGAATCTCCGACACAGACGATTACGTGAAACTGCCTGACATCACCGTGGCGCGGTCAGCAGGAGCTAAGAGATCAGCCCTTGAGGACGATGACCGCACGGCCTTAGAAACATACAGACAGGCGCTCAGAAACCTGCCCGAGGTGCAAGGTTTCCCGTTCGTGGCATGGCCCGAGTTTCCGACCGCTTTGGCTTACGAGCTACAGCAGAAAGTCAATGCAAGATCACAAATGAGAGGAGGTTTCAATGCTTAAAAAACTGATGTCGCTGCTGTGCAGTCTGTTTGTGCCTAAACGGGCTGTAAACGGGGGGGGGGGTAGTAAGCTAATCTATGGAACAAGCTCAAGCGCTTTAGGCGTTGAGGACATAGCCTCTGAAGCTGTCAAGGTTACGCTTGAAGACGGTTTTTCAGTGTTTGATTATGTTGCGCCATACGATTGCTTAGTTACAGTTTTTTCCCTAGAGCCGGTTCCAGGTGTTGACGATCACTATGTTTATCTAAATTTAAAAAATCGTGATTTCAGGCAGTTAGTTAGAAGCCATGCCTACAACATAGCGACAACAATTCGTGTGGCCAAAGGACAGGTCGTGACAGCAGGTGCACGAGGCAACGGGAATCAACTGATTATTAGAAAAGTTTTACCAAACTAAGACGGGGCATTTAAGCCCCGACAAAAGGAGCTTAAATGCTAAAACAACTTATTCAGCGGCTACTCGATAGCCGAACGACACCGAGTGAGGCCAGTCACTCAAGCTACCCTGATGACGGAACCGTCACTCAGTTTTCTCCCTCGGCAACTTCAGTGTCAAGCTGGACGAAGGTGGTTGACTCCACCATTGCTCCAAGCGATGGCTATGTGATTGTTCGAGGAAAGGCGACAGGAGAATCCTACGTACAAATAACCGCTGGGGATAATCCTCCACATATGGAGAGAAGCACTTTTGCTAAAACAACTTTGAATCAATACCCGATTCTCAATCTGCCAATCGCAAAAGGAAAAACATTTAAAGTGTTTGCTGAAAATACAGCTGAAATAACTGTTGGCCTGATAAAGTCAATCTGTGGGGGGGTATAAGTACGTTGTTCGGAGGGCTCTGTCATGCTTAAGGCCCTCATTCAACTTTTTGCAGAGAAGTTTCTTCAAGGTAAATATCCCGACATTGCTTATCAATGCGGACCAAGTACCAGTTCGCAAAGCCAGACAATCTCAGGAAACGGCCAGAAGAACATTGTGGCTCCTTTCACCGGTTGGGCCGTCCTTAAGATTGGCTCAGACGGTTCGCCAAACAACACATGGTTTAGGCTTGAAAACTCCACCAGAGGAACTGCATACCTTTCCAATGCAATTTGCGAATACAAAGCGACTTCTATCCCAATGCAAAAAGGAGATGTTCTTATTGTTGACTTCGGCTCTAATAACGCGAACCAAGGCTCCCTTTTGCTTATCTCTCTTGAAGCAACAAAATAACCTCAGAACAGGAGGCGCATTATGCTGAAAAGTTTATTGAGCCTCCTGCTGTCCAAGTTCTACAGCAAGAAAGAATCAGGCGAAGTCGCACATCAGTCGCTACCTTCAACGAATAGTACTTATCTGTTTTCCAATAAAAGCGTTTCTAATTGGGAAACAGTTTCTACAGGAGTTGCTCCGTATGATGGCTTTCTAGTTCTTAACGCAAATGGTGATGGAACAAGTGATTCCGCCTCAATATTTGTCTCCACGCCGTGTGTAAAGTCAATGGTTACGTTTCCGTTCCCATCGGCAGGATGTTCCACATGGGCTCCAATTGCAAAAGGAGAAGCGTGGGCGGTCCAAGGATCCAACGCTAAAAAAATATCTTTAGAATTGTGTAAAACCATCGGGGGGGGGTATCAAACTCTTAAGAAACTTATTCTGCAAGGAGGTGGCTTATGTTGCTTAAAGCACTCGTACAGCTCTTTGCGGAGAAGTTCTTGGTTAGCAAGAAGGAGTGGGTGGCTGATCAGTCGGCTCATATTCCTTCGGCCTCTACAGAAATTACCGTCACTCCTGACGGAGAACGCCACACCTTCACAATGCCTTACACGGGCCTCGTGGTTCTGCAATGTTACGGCGTCATGTTTGCAGGACTTAACGGATTTAACATGGTCAATCTCGGAGCGGGAGCAAACGGCAACATCTGCGTTTCTCTTTATTCCAAGAAAGGCAACATTGTTTCTTACGAGATTGGCAAATCCAACAACTTCGGAGCCGCAAACTTGTACGTCTATAAGACTTACGGTAGCCAATAACCTGAGTATTGGAGGTGTGTCATGCTAAAAGCGCTCCTCCAGTTATTACTGAATACCCGAACAACAAAAACCGAAGCCGCGCATTTTGCCCAACCTGCCTGGGGAGCTTCTCCAATAGTGATGACAGGAACCGACGTTAATGACGATTGGGGCTCTATCTATCAGGGCGTAATGCCTAACGACGGCGTTCTTGTTGTCTCATTTATCGGAACGAATGAATCCAGCTATGCGGCTGGTCCCGGGGCTCAGTCGCTAGTTCCGTGGGCTAATGGCGGCGGCAAGTTTAGTATGCCCGTTACAAAGGGTAGTTATGTCAGCCTTGGCGGAAACCATGTTAAGGATGTCGAACTACGGCTTTATCCGCTAAGTGCTTTCATCTAACCGCTCAGCCCCTCCTCTCGAGGGGCTTTTTCATAAAAAGTGCGCATTGAACAAAAAACAGAACTGATACTTGAAAGAGTTCCCTGACTTGAAAATAGAAACAGTTTCCAACTGGCTCAAAAAGCTAAGAGGAAGATTGTGTTCGGATATCAGATTAGGAGGTGTTGCATTGAAGAAAAAACAATATCGGAAAATCGCACGAAAGTGGCTTTTAACGTGTGTTTAAAGTTAAGAAAAAATAAAAGCCGTTCGGTATTTGGGTCCCGAACGACTAAGTAAATACATCTAACGAAAGGGATTATAGCAATGAACTTAGAAGAGCAAGTTATGGATATCAAAGAAAAGCAGGCTTATTGGAAAGGGGTAGTGGTCGGAGTTGTTGGTTCGGGAGCTTTTTTCTCTGCCTTGATTACTCTGATTTATTACATGGTTCAAATTGTCCAAGTTGTTAAATAGACAGTTTTACTGAAAATATTGGTTGATTGGTATGTTTCAACAAATAATGTCTTATCTGGAGAGGTTGGATCCAGGTGTGCTTAAAAATTGGCTTGTTACTTTTGTGGCTTTCATTGGAAGCATGATCGAATTGCTTATGGGGAACCAACAAGACTGCTTCTATTGGCTCTTAGGTTTTGTAGTCGCTGATTATCTTTCAGGTACTGCAGCTGCAGCGATCACAGGCAAATGGTCCTCTCGGGTTGGAGGAAAGGGTTTTATAAGGAAATTCATTATTCTTCTCGTCGCTTTGGGTTTTCATGGTATCGGGGAAATTGTCGGAGAATCGTGGATTGGTGTATGGGCAATCGGCGCGTTGTCTTTAAACGAACTGATTTCAATCCTTGAAAACATTGATAAAGCAGGATTTGGCTCTCTGATTCCAGCTCGAATTAGAGAGATGCTGGAAGTCGTGCAAACAAATCAAGAAAACAAATTGAAGAACAAATGTAGAAAAGGAGTAACTGATGAGCCAACACTTTAAGCCGGAAGAATTCATGTCAAAAGATGGAGCGATAAGCCCCTGGCCCGAAGTCGTTGATCCGGGCCTTTATTTTTTGCTAGAGGAAATCCGCGCTGATTTTGGAGAGCCGATTTATATCAATTCCGGCTACAGAAGTCCGGAACATAATCGGAAAATCGGAGGCGCGCCGAATTCTTTTCATGTTAAAGGGCAAGCGGCAGACATCCGGCCAACCCGCTATCGAGATCCGGAAAAATGGAAACGAGCATTAGGCCGTTTAAAAATTATTGCGAACAGGCGCTGTAAGGGAGGAGTAGGTTTCTACTCCTCTTTTGTTCATGTGGATTTGGGACCGGAGCGAAGATGGAATGGTTAGAACATTGCTGATTGTCGCCGGCCTGGCCGCTTCGTGTATTGCCGGATATCATGTTGGCCAACAAAAAATGGAGCTGCAGTGGACCCAAGAACGTGAGTTAATGCTGCAAAGCCAACTTTCACGTCTACAGGAAAAGGATCGTGAACTTGCAAAACTACAAACTACTATTACTACTCTTAATGACACTGCTCTCCGGGTGCGCGAGCGAGACGCCCAGATACAGCGAAAATTACAGTCCGAACTTGGAAACTGTAGTAGATTTAAATCAGCACTGGAGCTCTCTTCAGCAGCTCTTAGCCGATGTGCAGAACGCGCAGTCAGCGATAGAAAGCTCATTGAACGCTGCGCAATCCAATTAAGGAGATAAAGATGGACATTCAATTGAACGATTCTGAGCGTACTCGCTGCGAAGTTTGGACGCGCGTGATGGGATACCATCGTCCGATCTCTTCATTCAATATTGGGAAACGGGGGGAAGTTGCCGAAAGAAAATATTTTTCAGCCGAAAAAGCAAAAAATGGAGCTAAAAAAGAGTTTTAATTTTTATTGTTTATTGAATTAAAACAAAATTAGTGTGCCGTCCACTTGCACCAAGCACCAAATCAACCCCGAACTTACTGGCTTTCTTGTGTTTTTAGAAACACACAATGGCACTTTTTTATTTAACCCCTTGAGATTATTAAAAAATAATTTCAAAAGAATCAATTTTGATTTTGTAGTAGAATTACGGCTCTTCAAAAGCGAGTGTGGCGAAATTGGTAGACGCGCTAGATTTAGGTTCTAGTGTCTTAGACGTGTCGGTTCGAGTCCGACCTCTCGCACCAACCAATTCTTTCATATCCTTTGCTACTCAGGGCGTAAAAATCTTCTCTTATATGGCAAGTAAGTCAAAGCTTAGATTGCATTTTTGAAGTGAGTAATGCTCATCCATAAACTATAACCCCAAGCACACTGGGAAACCTTTCTCCTTCTCAAAAGACAATTGAACTCTTACCTTTTCGTTTCTGCTGATTTCCGTCTTATTATTGAGGAAGAATTTTGGAACCATAATCGAACACAACACAGGCCAAAACGTAAGCTTGCTGAAAACCAATATTGTTATGTCCCAATTAGATTTTGATGCTCCCCTTTCACAGTACTTTTTTGAAGATGTCTCGGAACACCTTAAGTCCAACGAAATATACAACCTAGATGACTTAATGGACTTAATTTATATCAATGACAATAATTGGTGGAAATCCGTCCATCTTGAAAAGGAAACGGCGAATGGAATCCTTAAATGGTTGTATGACCATCGGCTAGAAGGAGTAGAGCTTCCGGATTCTGTTTTAAAAAAGGCCATTGAACTTACCAAGCCTTACTACGGACATAAAATCGGTGTTGTAGCAGGAGCCCAATTTACTGAAGTCGTTAATCCTGAAACTCACTTCAAAAAAGTTCCGCAACGCGCTGGATTCATGCACTCCGAGCGCTCACAAATTGTTCCTCTCGAATCTTTTAAGGTGCCTGATCTTTTTAACGGAAGAGAAGGAACAAACCGCGGAGACAAAGCCAACTGTCAACTTAGTGCTGAAGATGACCTACAGGCCATTCATTCTTGGTTGAAAGCAAGAGGAAAAAATCAAAATACTCAAGCTGCTTATAAAAAAGAAGCCGAAAGATTTCTTCTTTGGGCCATTATCGAAAAAAGAACCGCCCTCTCCTCCCTTACCTTGGAAGACTGCGCCGAATACTTAACTTGGTTAGAAATGCTTGGACGCTCAAGCGATGAAACGTGGGGTGCCCGCTGGAACCAGCCTCAAAGTACCTGGCTCGGACCAAAGAATACAACTCGATCTTCCGGAGCTTGGCGCCCTTTTAGCTCGGCTTTGTCTTATTCCAGCAGAAAAATTGCTATGACCGTTGTGCGTCAGCTTTTTTCCTTCTTGCAAAAGACGGGATACCTGAAAATGAATCCTTTCGATCAGATATCGCCCAAAATACCTCTCCTTCCCGGGGAAGGAAAGCCAAAAGAATACGCTGATCGATCTTTATCTAAAGAGCAATGGGACGAAATCCTTGCTTATCTTGAGGCGATGCCCGAGTCCATTCAAAAGGCAAGGTTAAAAGTTATTCTGCTTCTAGGAAAAGGTCTGGGCATGCGCTGCAGCGAAATGATTAATGCCCGCTCTTCATGGATTGCAGCTCGCAACATCGGCGGCAGCAGCGTGATGTTTATTACCGTTATTGGAAAAGGTGACAAAGAAAGACGCCTTCCTTTATCCAATGAACAAGTAAAAATGATTTCCGATTACTTAGAACTCCGCAATCTTCCGCCATTGGGAGATGAAGCCGGTTCTCAATCCCTGCTTCTGGCTTCTATGAGGAAATCTAAAAAGAATTTAGAAGGCGGCGTAACCCGTTCAGGTCTTTACGTCATCCTTTCTAATTTCTTAGGCGATGTCGCTGACCATATTAAAAAGGAACGTCCATTGGACGCTGCCAAACTACGCACCAGCTCCACTCACTGGCTCAGACACACCTTTGCGGTAACAAGTTTGGAAGTCATGCCGGTCAACGTCGTACAAACGGCTCTTGGGCATGCTTCGGTCGGCACAACTAGTAAATACATCATTCCGGATGAACAGACTATCGTAGAGGCTCTGAAGAAGAAACCTGATTTATGAAAAACTACCGTCTTTTTGGAAAGATATCTTTGTATTTAAATAACATATCCTGCGTCATCATCCTGGGATTCAAAGCAATCTGCAGGTGGCGTCTGGTTGTATTCAGGTCATCCCAAAATGCATACAGCTTTTTGAGATTAACTGAAGACGCTATAGATTTTGTTTGATTTGTTCTTCTTAAGAAATAACGCGGTTGAAGTCCTTGAGAGACTAAAACCAGATCATTGCACCATCTTTGCAAAAGCGTAGTTAAAGGCACCAGAGAATATTCCGCTGAAGAAAGATCAATTATGCTGCGGGCATCCAAAGCAGGTCCTTTTGCCAGTAGGTCTAGAAGTTTTTCTTCTTTTTCCGGATCTAAACGCAGTTTCTGATCTTGCTCAAAATAAAGTAAAGGCATTCCGCCAAGCTTGGCTAGTTCCTCAACTGGATTTTCGACTCCCTTTTCTTTTAAAAATTGAACTCCTTGCTCCTGTGTCGGAGGTGCAACTCGCACAAGCTGGCATCTTGATCGAATTGTCGGCAGCATCCTATCCAAGTTATCTGATACCAGAATAAAAACCATGCTTGGAGGCGGTTCTTCCAGAGTTTTAAGAAGAGCTGAACTTTGATCAGCCATCATGGTATCAGCCGGATAAACCAAAACAACTCTTCGGCCTCCTCGGTGAGAGCTGATTCCGATAAAGTCGCTTAATGCACGGATCTGTTCGATAGAAATAGTTCTGGATATAGTTTTCTTGCCCGTGACCGGCTTAGCTTCTTTTTGCCATGGCAACGGATGGATCGCTTCCTCCGCTTCTGAGAGAAGCAGTTTGAAATCAGGGTGGTTACCCGCTTCAATTAACTTACATTCTGCACATTGCCCGCAGGCATGCCCGTCTACTGGAGAAGTACATAAGATTAATTTAGCAAAGGCTTCTCCAAGTTCATACGTACCACTGCCTCTGGGACCGTGAATAAGAATCGAACTTGGGAGCTTCTTTGTGAAGGACTCCAATAACTCTGCAGGCTTCTGGAGCCAGGGATAAGGAGCTAGCCCCATTTAGAAAACTCCTCTTTTAAGAAAGCACTTATCTCTTCTTTTGGTTGAGAAGAATCAATAACTAAAAATCTTTCCGGTTCTTTTCTTGCCAGAGTCAGGTAGCCCTCACGGACCCTTCTATGAAAGTCTTTCTCTTCAGCTTCAAAACGATCAAGTTTTCTTTGAAGTCTTGCTGCGGCAATTTCGGTGTCGATATCGAACAAAACTGTTCTGTCGGGAGAAATATCTGAATGAACAAAGTTAGCTAACAAATCCACCCATTCTTTGGGCTGATTGCGCCCATAGGCCTGATAAGCATAAGAAGCATCGGTAAAGCGATCACATAGAACCCATTTCCCTTCAGCAATTGCCGGCTTAACGACCTTGTCTAAATTCTCTTGACGAGAGGCAAACATCAGAAGCATTTCGCACTTCGGAGACATTTCATCGTGCAGAAGGATTTCTCTTATTTTTTCAGCCGTCGGAGTTCCGCCAGGCTCTCTCGTGATAACCAAGTCAATTCCTCTGTCTCGAATCGCTTGCGCTATCACATCGATTTGACTGCTTTTACCTGCGCCGTCCACGCCTTCTACTGTGATAAAACGTCCTCTTGGTTTTGCACTCACGATTACTTTCCTTTGCTTCTTAAATATTTCTGTACGGCCGCATTATGCTCCCGTAAGGTTTGAGAAAAATAAGATTTTCCTTCACCTTTGGCCACAAAGTATAAATATTTGGTGTCCGCAGGGTGAGCAGCGGCCTCTAAAGAAGCCAAGCTCGGATTAGCAATAGGAGTTGGAGGGAGTCCCGGGTGAATATAAGTGTTGTAAGGATGATCGGCAGCTAAATGGGAGCGAAGGATCTTTCCTTGATAGTCTTTCGTTCCATAAATAACCGTCGGGTCTGTCTGCAACAGCATATTTTTCTTCAGACGATTATTAAACACGCTGGAGACCAAATTTCTGTCCTCCGGATGCCCGGTTTCTTTTTCGATAATACTTGCAAGAATCAATAATTCATAAGGATTCTTTACCGCAATGGAAGGATCGCGAGAGTTCCAAACTTTTTTGAGTCTCTTTTGCTGTTCGTTATAAGATTGTTTGAGAATAGAATTTGCAGAAGAGCCTGCCGCAAATACAAATGTATCCGGCGCAAACTGACCTTCAGGATGTGTATTTTCAGGTGCCCCGACCACCTTCATTACATTCTCTATAGTAATCGGCTCAGAATTCTGTTCTAAGTTAGTATCAGAATTGACCTTATCTACAATTTTCTTAGTTTCCGTTCCTTCAATGAAGGTGATCTTGCTCATAATTACCTTACCGCTTTTAAGATGAGCAATAATTTCATTAAGAGTCCAGCCTTTAGGAATCAGGTAACGCCCGACATGAATATTTTTATCTGCATCTAACAGCTTAAAAGCTAAAGCAGAAATGTCAGGATGCACATCAAGTCCTTCGGACTGCATTTCCCTCACAATGATTCTTGTGGTATCTCCCTTATGAACCTTTAAAACTAATTCTTGTTGTCCCTCCGGAAAAGGGACAATCCGATCCTGAACATACCAGTAACCATAGCAGACAGCGAGGGCTGCAGCAGCCGCGGCGGCAAGTGCAAAATACTTAATTATCTTGAGCAATGTCATCTCCTACAGTCTTTTTGTTCAGAAGTTCAAGTTTACCTATACAAGCACTTTCCGACTTTAGTTTTTGGAGCTAATAATTTTACTTATGAGATTGAATTCCGTTAAGGTCTTGAGCTTCTCATAACATTAGATACAATCTTTCAAACCTTTGTTGCCTAATTTGTTTAGCAATGCCCTTCAGTACACTGCTTGGAAGGTAACCTAGCAAAATCTAGAAATGGAGAAAATTATGACTATGTCTAGTTCTGATTTATGGACATTCAGCAATGAACCTAACTACCGTTTAGTCTCTGTCACCGGAGATGATGCTGAATCGTTTCTTCAGGGCCAATTAACCCAAGACGTTCATCACTTTAAAGAAGACGAAGCAAAATGGACGGCCAGCTGCAATCATCAAGGCCGTGTAGCTTCTTCCTCTTTAATTTTCAGAATTCCCAACGGATTCGGTTTGATGATGCCTGTCTCGATTGCTGAGACAGAAGTTCAAAGACTCTCTAAGTTTATTCTTAGAAGTAAAGTCACTATCGCCATAGAGTCTGTTCCCATCACTTTCTTCGCAACAAAAGAACAAGACTCTGAAAAAATTTCCGTCTGCCCCGCTATTCCAGCAGAACCGATGAAGGCCTACCGCGGAAAGTCAGTAATCGTAGTACGTCTTCCAAGCAAGGCAGCCGACGGCTTTTCCGCCAAGTTCGTAGCTTTTGGCAAACTGCCTGACATGATGGAATCGGGCAAGACCGAAGGAAATATGCTTCCTAAAGCACTCATGGAAGAAGGCGTAGCTTTGATTGACAAGGCTGAAAGCTTAGAGTGGCTTCCACAGTTCCTGAACTTGGATTTGATTGGTGCTATTTCCTTTAATAAAGGCTGCTATACCGGACAAGAAGTCGTTGCCAAGACTCAGCATCTCGGCCGTGTAAAACGCCGCATGCTCCTTGGTCAGGCTAACATCGAAAACGTTGATGAAGGGACTGAAGTTTTCATGATTAACGAACCGATGGGACGTGTTATCCAATGCGTTGGTAATACTTTCCTCTTCGTTATCAGGGCTGATTATCTTGACTCTGACTTCACCGTTAAAGGAGAATCCGTGAAGGTCATTGATTTCCCATACACAGTTACCTTGCCTGAAAGCAAGATCTAGCTCTTCATTGCTGTTTTAATACAAATCGGCTGCTCAACCTTAAGTCATTTGAGCAGCCGATTTTTTTGGAGGATTAATTCGAAACTCGGTTATTTATTCACAAATTTCACTACTCTAGGACCAATCCATTCGTAATGAAAACGTGCGTCATCTCCGCAAAAAGCGCATCCTGAACACTGAGCTTTTGTCGGCTCAACCTTCTTAACAAGTCCTTTTTGGATCCAACGATCCATCATGGCTTCAATAGCAGACTCATCAGACCCGAAGTGGAGGGAGAGTTCTTTCAGAGAAATCTGTCCCCGCTCCTGCACCAAGATTTTAAGTTCGCTTAATGTCATTAGCTTTTACTCCATCACCGGACCTTTACCTTCTTTACTTAGATAGGCAAAGATAAGAATGAACACTAAGCAGACTGCAGCGATACACACGGAAGAATAGACCGGATGATTGCCGAATCGGCCAATCTGATAGATCAATGTGGCAGAGCCATAGCCCAGAGCTGAAGTCCAGAATGCTGCAAAGATGGTCCATTTAGCGCCAATTTCACGATACATTGCACCAATGGAAGCACAGCATGGGATATAAAGAAGAACCATAACGAGATAAGCGAAAGCGCCTAAATCTCCGTCAAAAAGCTTCTTCATGTTGTGGATGGTACCAACGCCAACTTCTTGTTCTGCAGCTTGCTCATCAACGTCAGTCAGGTCTTTTTCTACATTGACGCCCAACGGATCAACTAAGAAATCACCAAGCTTGGAAAGATTTTCAGGAATAGTAGCAAAAGCTTCTTTTGTGGACTCCCAGATACTGAATTCTTTTTCCTCTTCCTCTACTGCAGGAGAAGGTTCTTTAACAGTGTTAACTTCATTGTCGTCACCTTGAGCAGAACGATTTCCCATGCCGGAATATAAAGAATCCAGTGTGCCGACTACAGCCTCTTTTGCGAGAATGCCTGTGAAGATACCCACGGCAGCAGGCCAGTTATCTTGCTGCATACCCATTGGTTCAAATGCCGGAACGATTGTCTTACCGATATTGGAAAGAACGGATTTGTCGGTATCTTCGTTGCCAAAGGAACCGTCGGTCCCTAAAGAGTTCAAGAAGGCCAAAACCGCCACAATAATAACAATCAGCTGACCTGCCTTGAGAATAAAGCTCTTTAATCTATCCCATGTACGATAGGCCAATGTCTTGATTGTAGGTAAATGGTAAGGAGGAATCTCCATCACGAAGGCTGTAGGTGCGCCTTTCAAAGCCGTACGTTTGAGTACGAAGCCAGTGATGATGGCAACAACTATTCCAATCAGGTAAAGAGAAAACACTAAGTTTTGTCCGCCTAGGGGCCAAAAAGCTGTTGCAAAGAGAACATAAACCGGCAGTCTCGCACCGCAGCTCATAAACGGAGCCATGAGGACTGTAGTAATTCTGTCGGATCTCTTTTCCATCGTTCTAGCGCCCATGATGGCAGGAACGCTGCAACCAAAGCCAACAATCAATGGAACAAAGGATTTCCCGGGCAAGCCCAACGTTCTCATCAAGCGGTCCATCACAAAGGCAGCTCGGGCCATATAGCCAGAGTCTTCCAAGAAAGACAAACTCAAGAACAAACAAGCAATTACCGGAATGAAAGTAGAAACAGTTTGAATACCGCCGCCAATGCCGTCAGCCAAAATTGTCTTTACCCAATCCGGCGTTCCCCAGGAAGTAAGGAGATTTCCAAAGCCTTCTACAAAGATTGCACCGAAAAGAATGTCAAAGAAATCAATAAATGCAGAGCCGATGTTGATTGAGAAAACAAACATCAGATACATCACGAACAGGAAGAACGGAATACCGAGCCAACGGTTAAGAACGAACTTATCGATTTTTTCCGTAGTGCTCTGATTAACTTCGCCTTTTCTGATGATGCAGTCGGCGGCGACTTCAGATACAAAGCTGTAACGAGCATCGGCCATCGCGATATCTAAGTCGCCTTGGTATTTCTCGTTAAGAGCATCGATAATCTTTTTAGCTTCTGTTAAGTCAACGCCATGAAGACGAGTGAGAAGTTCTTCGTCCCCTTCAAGAAGCTGCTCTGCAACCCACTGAGGTTTTTCAACATTCTGCTTAGCTAGTAAAGCACCAATTTGTCTAATCGCTTCCGTAATGTCGTCATGGAAAGAAATGGGATTAGGCGGAGTTTTAAGGTCATCGAGCTGTTCATCGATAGCTTCACACAACTCTTTAAGACCTTCTTCTTTCGAAGCTACAATACCGACAACCTTACAGTTCAAATCTCTTTGAAGGTTCTCAATATTAATTTCAATCTTATGAGCGGCAGCGACGTCGAGCATGTTCACAACTACAATCATTGGAACACGCATTTCAATAAGCTGTGCCGTTAGATAAAGATTTCTTTCCAGATTACTGGCGTCAACGATATTAACAACCAATTCCGCTTCGTTTTGAAGGATGTAATCGCGTGCGACTTTTTCGTCGATACTTGCGGCAGAGCTTGGCTGTAAAGAATAGATTCCAGGCAGGTCGACAATTGTAATGTGACGGTCCTTATAAACAAAGTCACCGCTTTTTTTCTCTACGGTGACTCCGGGCCAGTTTCCGACGATTTGATTCGAACCTGTCAGACCATTAAAGAGCGTGGTCTTACCACAGTTTGGGTTACCGACCACGCAAATAGTATTTTTTATAGGCATTTAGTACTTAAATGGGTTTAACGTCCAAAATTTCGATTTCGCCCTTTCGGACGCTGATGTATGAACCTCTCAGTTTGATTTCAACAGGATCGCCAAGAGGAGCCACTCTAGTGACTTCGAAATCTGTGCCGGGCAAAGCGCCTAAGGCAAGCAATCTTTTTCTGTATTCAGGCAAACCTCTTTTAAAAGAGACGATCTGACCTTTTTCTCCGGGATGCATATTTTTAAGAAGCATTTCTTTCTCCCAAGACAACTTTAAGCTCTTTAGCGATTTCCGTGCCAATGGCAAGTCTTGAATCATTTAATACGACTACGACAGGACCAGAGATGGTTTGTTCTGCAACTCGGATAGTGACACCGAGAAGGATACCTGTTTGATTCAAACGTTGAACAGTTGGTTCGTCCAGGGCTCCCCATTTGACCAAAGTGCACACCTGATTCACAGGTACATCGCACAATGAAACTTGAGTTAAATTTGCGTGAGGCATCGGAATCTCCGTTATTCAATCCGGTGATTATATTGCAAATAAGAACGATTATCAACAACAGTAAAACCGTTATGAACAAACTCTGTTTTGATTGGGTTAAGGAGATTTTTGTTTCGAAAAATTTAAGAAGCGGCCTACCTGCGTTAGGTAATACAGAAAACCTTTCATCTAGAAGAGGAGAGATGACACAAGCAGTTAGACATTCCTAGAAACGAAGAATCACCTGAACCAAAGTAAATCAGATTTTTTATTGAAAAATGGGTGGGGAAATACATCCAAAAATCAAAATTTTCGAAAAATTCGGCACTTTTCGAGCAGTTTGAAGTGTTTCGAAAAAATCCTCAGCTAACACAAAATAAAATTGTTAAATTTCATAGCATTAGCTGAGGGTTTCAATTCTACAAACTTACATCCTTCAACTGAAACGATCAGTAAAGCCGTCTCTTACGGCTGTCTCAATGTTTCAATTCTACAAACTTACATCCTTCAACTGAAACTTTAAGAGCATGCCTGACGGCATCGGCTGCCTTAGTTTCAATTCTACAAACTTACATCCTTCAACTGAAACAAAGGGGAAAGGGGAATAAGAGAGGTGAAAGCTGTTTCAATTCTACAAACTTACATCCTTCAACTGAAACCGAGCCGCGCAGGCTAAAACAAGATCAGAAGACAACGCAATGTGTCGCTCCAACCTCACAGTTCTTAATCGCGAGAGTGGAGCTTCATAAATGACTCGGTTGTCTTCTTTAACTACAAGCAAACTTCCCTTCAGGCCGACAAAGCTTCCTACGGAGGAAATTGTTAGATGTCTCATAACTTATGCAGTCACATAAGAGAATTTAACCGTACTTCCGACAAGCTCAATATTCAACGTAAATTTCTTATTATTCTCCCTAGGTTTTGGGAAGAACTGCGCCAGTTCTTCATTCTTATAAATGCCCTCTTCAAAAAAATCTTTTGTCTCACGTATGACTTTACTTGGAAGAGTTAAGGAACTTTTATCTTTGGCTTTTTGCAGTTCTTTATCCCACAATAGATAAAGATCAAACGGTAGCGTGGCTCTAATGTATCGGCGAGCTTTCGTGCCGGGTGCCTGCTCGATTATTACTCCTTCTTTTTCATAAACGGTTTTCCACTCGTCCATTTTTATACACTCGTTAACAGGCTGATACTGGTATTCATAAATTTTTAGATTTTTGGTTGTTAATCGAGGATGTGGTAGAGGAGAATTAAATAAAATCTCACCGTCCTTCTTAGAAAAACCATAATAAAGCTGATTTGCATCAATTGACTGGTAAACGTATCCCCCTCCAAAATCTTTTCTTCTTATGCGCACAGCACCCGATTGACTTGCCAGCATAGGTAAGCTCATAGATCTTTTAACTTTTTTATGTCTTACTCTGCTCTTTTTCGGTGTTGTCCATAAAGAAGATAACCTGGCATTGACTTCTTCCAATCCTCCTTCTGGGCAAGCAGTCAGGAATTTATTCAACTCCTCTGATAGTTCTTGCCATCTCTTATAGGATGGATAGACAATATTTCCTTTAGCTGAAAATTGTCTTTCTCTGTCTCTCAGCTCCAATTTAAGCAAAAATTCTTCCTTGAAGTTAGATTGATATTTCGACTTCAATTTAATTTTTTTAGAGGCCGTATCTACCAATTCAGTCAATACCTCTTGCTTCAAAGTAGTGTAATGAAACTGATTCAGAAGACTAAGCTGCCTTGATTCATCATTAGATAATAAAGCACAGCCGGCTTTGCTCATCAATTCGAAAGCTTTAGTTTTGTCAATGCGGTAAGTGCCTTCGTCTTTATTCTCGTTCCTTTTTTCAAAGAACGGTTCAAGAATCTGCAACAGAAGATGAGGATTCTTACCCTTGACTTGAGTCAGGCTCTCTTTTTCATTAGAGCCTCTTTTATCGTTATCAAATCCAACAAAAATCTCCTCCTTCTTTTTATAAATATTCAAAAATCTTTCTGCATATATAGTGTCTTTAAAGATAGCTGAATTATTAATTCGATCTTTTTGAGAAAAAGATTTTGGAGATATCTGAACTACTTGACACGTTTCAGGATATAACTCTTTAAGAAGTTGGGCGGCTCTCGTACTCTGTGAATCGGCTAGAAGAGCGTCCCCATGGAGGACAAATTCTGCACTCGCATCTCCACATGCAGCTGCATAAACGCACATCGCATCTACGCTGTGAGAGGACACAGACTGAATGTCTTCTTTAAACATGGAGTTTTCTAACTTTCCGAGCTGTGAACGTAACGGACTCACAGTAAAGGCTGGAATCGAAAATGCATCAAAAGATAACTTGTTGCCGGTCTCTGTTAGCCAATTCTGCAAGCCATTTTCTAAGTAGCTTCTAAGAGATCGTATAAACCAAGCTTGGGAACCATTCACTACTGTTTTTCTGCGAGCTCCCAAAACTGAGAGCACCTCTTTTCTGGCATCGCTTCCAGGATTCAGAAATAGAGCGTGGCGTACACAATTCCTTTCCTCTTGGCTTAACAAATCTAGATATCCGAGTCGTTTGTTTTCGATTAGGTATTGAACAGTTGATTCTATCTTGCTCTCAATAGCGGAAAAATCAGATGTTCCGAAAACTGCAGTTAAGTAGGATGGGTTAAGTTGTTTAAGGAAATAGAGATTTTCCTTTTTAGCCGCATTTCCCTGCCTAGATACGAAAATGAGATTAACCTCGGAATTAAAAATTGAAGAAGAATTTTTGATAGTTTTGCTTCGGGGAATAATATGGTCTATTTCCCCTTCACTATTCAGAGGTGTACCCGTGTATGCGCAGATCCCCTTGGCATCATCTTTGATTCTTTCTTCTTTAGAAAGCCATTTCTTTTTCTGAGCCTCTCCGGCTTTTTCTATTTTTTCTTGTTTCTTTTTAAGTCTTGAATCCGATAACTCTAACCGTTTAAGTTCCAGCAAAGAGGCAGTAAAATTGAATTTATTCTCCTCAACTAAAATCGGTACTACGATCTCGGCGCCTCGATCTTGAGTGTCCCTCTTGATTTTTTCTATCAGACGTTTACCTACTTCGCGAGCATTCCTCTCTAAAACTCTTCTCATATACCCGTCAAAAGGTCTTACTGAATCAGCGGGTAGTGGACCGCATTGAGCCGCACCATTCTTAAACGTTAATCTCCACGCATTTTCCAATAAAGCAGCTGTAGTGATTTTGGCAAAACCCGATCTTTCTGTCTCGATAATTGTATAAAGTTGTGCTAAGGAGAAGGGATTCGCAAATTTTACTCTTTGTTCATCTGACAGTCCCAACTGCTCCCCAATAAAAGCCGCTGTCAACAAAACATCCTGCTTCAGCTTCACATATTCTTTTTCTTCTGAATCTAATTTTTCATTACCAAGAGCGGCTTTGGTCAAGGCACTTTGGTACTCTAAGTTAAAAGCAGAACCTCGATCTTTTCTTAATTGCTCTATGCGAGTACAAATACTTTTTACCGTACTGTTGCCTTTGACCTTTCCGTTCCAAACGTCAGCAATAAATCTTTTTGCTGTCTCTTCGTCAACTCTTAGGACATTAGCTACAAGACGATCTAAAACTTTTTTCTTCTGTTTTGGATGCAAATCAGATCTTTCCAGAATAGATTCTTTCTCATTCCACAATCCTTTCTGAGCCTTTGCTACTTCGTAGAAATATCTTCTGGTAAAGTCTAAAAATGGTCCAAAATTTTGCTCTTCCAACGTCTTAAACAACAGCAAATTTCTTGCGGCAGCATCAGAATAAAGTGTAGGGCTAGAAAGTATCTTCCTTATTTCGAAAATATCATTTACCTTGGAGCGGTCTAAAGCTCTTTGAAGAATGTAAGAAAGTCGATAATCCAAAGAGTCTTGAGTTGTTCTCCTGGATTTCCTATCAGGATTTTGCAAAATAACATCTAAATTGTCTTGCAAATCAGAATCTGCTTTAACCAAACGAGAGGCCCAGCTCCTCCATGAGTCGCCGTAGACCTCAGTGAGCTTAACTGGATTGAGGTAAAGAGTGTAGTCCAGAGGAGGTCGGCGATTATTTTGATCTTCGTACGGCGGAATTGTGCTCTTGCAATCTAATTCACACAAGCAGTCAATTATGTCATCGGCTTTGGAAAGAGTTCCAATCACATCTGAAATTCTTGCCTTGTTTTCAGGATCCGGATGGAAGTACTTATAAGCTCTAACCCAGATATCCTTAAGTTTTTGCTCGTTCAAGAGCTGAGAGTTTTCAGTCTTCACAGGCTTAACTTTCTCGATCCAAGGATCGTTAAAATACCAGCGAAGCGCTCTCAGCTGGAGATTGGATAAATTCCCTATCAAGTTCCAAAACCGGCATATACCCCCGAAAGCTTCTCCAATTTTTTTCAGCCGAGAATCGCGGCCCATATCGTGAAGAATATTATCTAAATACTTTTCTCTATGCAGATGGCCGAGAGAAGTTAACTCAGAAATTTGTCGAGCTGCCTCAATAATTGTTTTTCTCGCTTCAAGATACCTTTCTAGGCTTTCTTTTGAACTGTAGTCAGGAAAATTATCCTTGACGTATTTTTTAAAGGTTCTTGCATCCGGAATTTTTTTATTTGAATTTATTTTATTTACTTCGGACAAATCGGCTGAGAGAGAGTTCCACTGAGTTAAAAGTTCAATATCTGAACTAAAGAAATCTTCAAACCCGGGACACATGGCAAAAACAAGCGGATCTACTTCATTCAAGCTATCAAGGCCGATTTCTGTCTCGATTCGTGAATAACCTCTTCTCTTTAAATATCCTGACAAAGCTTCTGTCAGCTGAGACTTTTCCTGAGCGCTAAGGACAAGACCTCCTTTCATTAACTGATGGTCAACAATAAGATTAAGCAGTCTACGAGCCAGAACAAATCTCTTTTTTGATCGAACTCTGTGCCGCACCGCGGTCCTATGCTTCATAGAATAGTGAATCTTATCCGAGTTCACAATCGTCATTGCTGTTGCATCCGCAGCAGTAGGGAGAACGCCGTCGAGATGAGAAATCATAAAGACGCCGGTATACTTTGCGCCCATATCGATTCCCACTGGGAAAATATACTTAGAAGAGCCCATTTTTTCTCCTTGTAATGAGTTTTTATATAGCGACATCTGTCGGAGAAAAAAAAGAAAAGCTCCCCCCAGGATCAAATCACTACAAATAAATTCTTCTTTTGCTTTGCAGATTATCCCCTATTTTTAACAGATTGACACTAATTTTCTACGGGAGACCTCAGTCAAAGGTGAGTAAAACGCAACTAACTGTTTTTCAAGGATTCCTTAAGAGAAAGAATGCGACGAGTTAAGAAAGCTACGCAAATTTACGAAGCTAAAATGAGCAAGAGTTGAAATCACAGAAGTGCAAGCACAAGGCAAGCAGAATGATGATCGGAAAATGAAAAACTCCGGATGGTTAACCCAGAGGCCGGAGTCACAACTTAATTTCGTTGATTTCAGCCCGCAAAAAGCGGCTTCTGAAAGATGTAAGTTTGTTGTGTACATAGTACGGGAAAGTTAAAAATTTTTCAACTCCCCCGCCCTAATTTATTTTTGCTCTTCTGTTTTAGTTTTTTTCAAGTCACCTGCAAGAACGTAAGTAATTTGATCAGGATTAATATACTTCTTCAGGACTGCATTGACCTGAGCAGTAGTTAATGCATTGATCTTGTCTTCCATTTCCTTGTTGAATTTCCAGTCTCTATTAAGCTCAAGCTTTTTAATCCAACTGGCTGAAATGACACGATCCTGAGCACGAGCAACGGCTTGGCTCTGTAAAAATCCCTTCTTAGCCTCCGCAACTTCTTGATCCGTAAAACCGTCTCTTACGGCTGTCTCAATCACATCTTTTGCGCTGGCTTCAGCCTTCAAAAGGTTTTGAGGAGCGACGATAGCTCTGAAAACAAATGCGCCTTCATTACCTTCAGCCGGAATCTTTACCCCAGAGCCGGCACCGTAGGATAAGCCCTCTTTTTGACGCAGACGGTCAATGAGTCTGTTAGACAAGCCGGTACCTCCGCCTAAGATCCAGTTAGCAATCATCAGGGCTGGAGCATCAGCATCGGTGTCTTTAATTGGAA
>UQNA01000006.1 GCA_900542195.1 uncultured Sutterella sp.
ATGAAGCGCCCACTACGGAACCGTACGGTGGGTGCTGTGAGAGGGGGGAGGGGCAACCTAACCCTCTACTCGATCCTTTCCAATCCTCCTCTTTCCGAGGATTTATTTTTTTGTTTGCTCACAAAATTCCTTGAAAAGCAAGCATTTTTTCTTTCACATATTGAGACCGAGCACTTATGTCTTTCTTGGTTCGGCCTTTAGAATGGCGTCAGTTTAAAAATTGAATTACTGATGAATACCGCCTATCTTGTATTTGTTTTAGGAATGCTTTCGGCCTTTGGGCCATTCGTCATCGATATGTATTTGCCGGCACTGCCGGAGATGACACAAGTATTTGATTGTTCCACTGCTTCAGTTCAGCTTGGCCTTACTTTCTGTATGGTCGGTTTAGCCGTTGGACAGCTCTTTTTAGGACCTATGAGCGATAAGTACGGCCGCAAGCCTGTGCTCTACCTATCTCTGTTGCTGTACATCGCCGCTACGCTTCTTTGCTGTCTTTCTGAAGGTATTGAATTTTTTACTTTTGCTAGATTCCTTCAGGGTCTGGGAGGTTCGGGTGCTATCGTTTACTCTCGCTCATGTCCGACCGATCTTTACTCCGGCAGACAATTAGCCAAAATGATCGCGATTGTTGGCGCGGTTAACGGTATCGCGCCGGTCGCAGCGCCTGTCATCGGTGGTTTTTGCGCAAAATTCATAGGATGGAGAGGAATTTTTTATGTCTTGCTCGGAATCGGCATAGTCATTACCGCAATGGTGATCCCTGTTAAAGAAACGCTGCCTAAATCAAAAAGAATTCAAGGTTCACTCCTCACTTCTTTTAAAGGTTTTCTCTCGGTGTATGAGGCCCCCGGCTTCGGTATTTACAGCACCGTATTCGGTCTTTCAATGGCTGCTCTTTTTGCTTATATTTCCTCTACTCCTTTTATTCTTCAAGAGTTTTTCGGTGTATCTCAACTGACTTTTTCGCTTATCTTTGCGCTCAATGCAGTTGGAATTGCTATTGGGGCGATGCTTGCGCTTAAGGTCTCTACCACCCAAAAGGCAAGTTTTATCGGAAGTCTTATCGGTTTTCTTTGTGCTGCCGCCGGCCTCGGTATCTGCTACTTCTACCAGGATATGTACATCTATGAGGCTTCCATCTTTTTAATGCTCTTTTTCTGCGGTTTTGTTTTTACGGGAGCGACAGCTACTGCGATGAACGCAGGACGTAAATACGCAGGAGCTGCCTCCGCAGTGATCGGTGCTGTGGGCTTTATTTTCGGCGGATTAGTCTCTCCGATTGTAAGTTGGGGAACTATTCTTTTCACGAGCTTTATCATCTGCGCTATTGCTTTGGGATTAAGTACATTGCTTCTGCTTGTAGGCGGTGACAAAATACACGGTGTGCCTGTTTCAACGACTAACGAGCACTAAAAGCCTTGTTTATATGAACTGCTTGAACTATGACTTCTGACCTTTTCACTGGTCAATGTTTTGTGGTAGATAATCTCTCGAAAAAAATTCTTAGATTCAAAAACGAAAGCCGAGATCCTAAGAGGATCTCAGCCTTCGTTTCCCAAGGAGAAAAACTAATTATTCAACCTTAACGGCAACAGTTTCCGGATCAAGATTCTTTAGGAATTCGACAGAGTTATTGACGTCATCTGTAAAGATTCTGTCTTCGCTGACAAAAGGTACAACCTTGCGGTATTGAGTCAAGAGTTTTTGTGTACCTTCACCTAACTTATAACCTTGTTCTTTCTGACGCATTTCAGCACCTTGCAAGTGATGCATCAATTCAAAAGCAAAGATTTCGTAGCCGACGTTTGTCATCTGGCGAAGTCTATCGGCAGTTTGAGCAACGTTATTGAAGGTATCGTCGATGTAAATGGAAGTCGGAAGACCGTAGATAGTGACGTTGTTGGTTAAGCCCATGGCTTCGGCATAAAGACCGGAGACAGCCTGAGCAACGTTGGCAAAACAATCTCCGCCTACGTTTTCTTTAGCAACCAAGTACTTCTTCATCTTGGTTCTCTTATCATCAACGATTTGAACCATACGCCATGCGGAGTTATGCAAAACGTGAGCCATGGCTTTGGTCAAAGCTTCAACTTCAAGAGCCATTTGAGTGTAGTCGAAGTTAGCAACGGAGTTGATGTAGCGGCCTTTGTCATCGATGGCAAGAAGTTTTACTGCAGGAAGCTGGCTGTACCAAAGATCGTTTCTGCCGTTAATAGCAATAGCTGGGTTGGTGGAGCTATGGTTCAAAGATGTGTTGACAATGTCTTTGAGGTTATCCAAGGCGCGTTCGGCAGCAGCTAGTGTCCATTGTGCGCTTCTGAAAGAGAGCGGATCCTGGAGCTCGCGCTTGTCGTTTACGTCCCAAAGGTAGGAGCCTTTGAGCTGGGCAAGAATGCTTTCTGAGACTTCGTGGGCTTTCGGCCAACCTTTGGTTTCAATTGAGTGCCAAAGGAACGGAGAGACGTTACCGTTTAAAGCGTCTAAGCCGGCTGCTACGATTGCCGGAGACATCTTCAGAAGATGTTCTGCTCTCTTTAAAGAGTCAATAACAATGGCTTCGGAGACGTTGCCGTTTGACAGAATGGCAATACCGTCAAGACCGAACGGTTCGTATTTTTTCATGCCGATAATCTTATGTACTTCTTTTGAAGGCATGCGCTGACCGTTGTACATTACGTCCCACTCTTCCTGAAGAGCCAAACCAATGTGTGTAGGCCAGTTCAAGTCATTAACACCTTGAGAACCGCGGCTTGGAATAAGCGGATAGACATCGTTGTTGATGTAATTCATGTATGCATTCGCTGCCTCTTTTGTCATACCGGTGATGCCGGAGGCCATCTGGTTCAAACGAATGATCATGCTCATTTTTACCAGCCGGTTATCAAGCCATGGTTTGAGACCGGCAGCTTGAATTCTCATCTGACGTTCATTGAATTTAATAGAAGCGGAACGGTTCGGTTCTATTTCTACGTCACCGGTAACGACTTTCTGGTGTTTTAAATCGCCGAAGTTAACGGAAACGCCATAAACGGAAATGCCGTTCTTTGTTGCATCCAAGATGGCTTGGTAGGATTTGTTGATGCGGTCCCAGCCTTCCGGAGAAATTGTGACTTTCTCTCCGGGCTTTGACATTTCCCATAGAGTATCAACGGTAAGGTCATTACCGGTTAGGACGTGTGTTGCGGCCCAGGTAGGAAAAGCAACAAGAACGCCCAAAGCCAAAAAGGACATTTTTAAAGTGCGCAGCTTCATTAGTATCTCCATTGAAGATGAATATTGAGGTGGTCCGTAAAATTAGAGCTGATTAATGAGGCAGAGAGCTCTAAGGAAGGCTCGAACCTTAGCCTTCAAATTTTAATTAATATACCGTCTAGACGGTTTAGTAAAAAAGTTAAAAAAACTAAATTCCCACAATTTCAAATTTAAAGCTTAACTGGCGGTCTGTTGTTTTCTTGATTCGGGAGGAACGAGCCTATCTATTTGATAGGGAGTTTTTTCAACTTGTGCTCCGTCCTCCCGATTCTATTTATTAATTTAGTTAGCGCCGAAGGATTTCAGGAATTGGACGCCGTTGTTTACATCGGGTGTAAAGACTCTGTCTTTATCGACAAAAGGAACGGCTTTACGATAGGACTGAAGGAATGCTCCGGTGCCCTCTCCCATCTTTTTGCCTTCTTCTTTCCTCATGTCCATGGCTTGAGCGTTGTGAAGCATCTCATAAGCATAGATATCGTAGCCTACGTCAACTGCTTTGGAGAGGCGATCTGCTGTGAGATTGACGTTAGAGAATGTCTCTTCAATTCCGATTGATGTTGGTACGCCGTATCCCAGGACACTATTAGTTAAACCCATGGCTTCTGCATAGAGGCCGGACATTGATTGAGCGATATTGGCAAAGCCGTCGCCGCCTTTATTCTGATTAGCAACCAAATAGGTCGGCAGGCCCGTTCTGTGATTGTCTACAATCTGAGTAGTTCTCCAAGCTGAAGTATGCATCACCTGAACCAATGCTTTAGTTAACGACTCAAGCTGGAGAGCAAGCTGAGTGTTGTCAAAATTGGCGCAGGAATTTACAAACACGTTTGGTTTGCCGGCCCTCATTTCATCAAGAACTTCAGCTTTGCTGTACCAAAGATCATTCTTTGCTTCGGTGTTGACGATTGGATTATCAGTTGTATGATTGATAGCCGAATTCAGAAGATCTTTAGCCTGGCGCAGTTCTTCTTGTGCAGCTGCGAGGATGTACCCGGCAGATCTGAAGCTCAAAGGATCCTGAAGATAACGCTTGCTGTCTTTCTGCCAAAGATAAGAGCCTTTAAGGTTAGCTAAAACTGCTTCGGCGGCTTCATGTCCTTGAGGCCAGCCTTTGGTTTCGACGGTATGCCAAAGGTATGGAGAAACGTTGCCGTTTAAAGCTTCCAAGCTTGTAGCAATCATGACCGGGCTGAGTTTGACCAGATAGTGTTCAGCTTTTTTAACGGATGCGACGGATTGAGCTTCCGCAACGTTGCTGTTGGAGAGAATGGAAATACCGTCCATACCGAAAGGATGGTAATCGGCTAACTTAAGTTCTTTGCGAACCTGTGCAGCCGGAACTCTCTTGCCCTTGTAGTCAACGTCCCATTCGCCCATCAGAGCTAAGCCGATATGGGTTGCCATGCTCAGGTCATTAGCGCCTTCCGATCCTCTTGAAGGAATAAGAGGATTGACGTCATTGTTAATGTATTCCATGTAAGCTTTTGCGGCCGCTTCGCTCATGCCGGTAAAGCCTGCTGCCATTTGATTGACACGGATAACCATTGCCATTTTAGAGACGCGGTCATCGAAAAATGGTTCCATTCCGGCAGCCTGGATTCTCATCTGGCGTTCATTAAACTTAATAGAAGCAGAGCGATTTGGTTCGTCCTCGACGGTGGCTCCAGCTACTTTTTTCTCTTTAAGAGCGCCATAGTTGACTGTTAAACCGTAGATGTCTCTTCCGTCTGTTGCGGCGTCAATCGGAGCTTTATAAGAGGCTTTAATGCGTTTCCATCCGTCATCGGAAACTGATACTGTCTCTCCCGGTTTTGAAATTTCCCAAAGTTCATCAACGGTCAATGTTTTTCCATCAAGAACATGCATGGCTGCAAACGCAGGAGCTGTAAGCACAAATCCAAATGCTAATGGAAGAAGATTCTTGAAATTCATTATGTTCTCCTTGGTTCAATCTAGTTATGTATTCAAGTTGTTTAGCGGAAATTTTGCCATTCGACCTTGTGACAATTGCTGCAAAGGTCTTTGCTCTGTTTATGCTCTGAATGGCATACGGAGCACTCTACAGTATCCCCATAGTGTGCAGACTGATGAGGCTTTTTACCTTGGGGATTGTCCTTTGTCTGGATGTTTGCCATCGGACCGTGGCATGCGATGCATTGTGTGCTCGCCGGTTTAGTGAACGATTCTTGGCTGCCGTGACATGTGGCGCATTGCATCTGAGCAGCCATTTTGTGCTTCATGGGCATTCCTGCTAAGTTCTCGGCAAATGCAGCGTTCATTCCCATACAAGCGAAAACAGTAAGTGCAAAAAGAATTTTTCTCATTTTTTTACTCCTTTGCTCCGACGAGCGCGGCAGCATTTTTTCCGGCTTCAAGGCCAAAGACTAAACAATCTACTGAAGAGCAGCCTCCGAGACGATCCATCCCATGAACGCCGCCTGTAACTTCGCCTGCAGCATACAAACCGGGAATCGGTTTTAATGTTTCGACGGAAATGACCTCAGCTTTCGGAGTAATCGCAATACCGCCCATGCAGTAATGAAGTTTCGGTGTGAGTCTCATTGAGTAGAACGGAGCTTCAAGCTTCTGTTTTACATCCAGAGGCTTTTCAAACGGATCTTTTCTCTTGCCGGCAACAATTTCGTTGTACTCTGCAATTTGCTGTTTTAATGCTGCCAGAGGGATTCCGTAATCTTTTGCCAAGTCTTCAACGGTGGCGTGTCTAAAGACGCAGCCGTCACGATAAGCAGCCTTAAATCCTTCGGCATGCTCAGTGGTCTTCTCAGAGCAGAATGCGATCGGATAATTGATTTTGTCTTTTTCGCTTTCACCTAAAACCTTGAGTTCGGCTTCTGCTCTGGTTCTGCGGTCGGCAAGTTCGTTCATGTAGCGGCGGCCGGTTTTTGGATTAATAGAAATGCCTTCGGCAAATGCGTAATCGGCAAAGAAGCTTCCCGGACCGGCACCTTTTTCATCAGGAGAAGCCCATGGGCCGAGCTGATACATGTCAAGCATTGTTGGGAGTGCGCCGGCTTTTAATAAACCTCTCAGCATCTCAGCGGTGGCACCCGGCTGAGAAGTGCATTCCAAAAGTGCATAGGCGGGCATTGTTGTCTTAATAAAGTCATTGTCCTGGCCCCATCCTCCTGTACATACGACAACAGCTGTGCGTGTGCCGATACGGGATGTTTTGGCGGACGTTCCGTCGTTCCAGTTGTAGCCGACATTGCACTGTACGCCTTTAACCTTTCCATCAGAAAGTACAAGCTCGGTTACCTGAGTTCGATTTTGGAATTTAACGCCGTGTGCTTTGAGCCATTTATGAATCGGGATTACGATGCCGCCGCCGGAAGCAGCTTCCGGAACCAAGGCGCGAGGAGCGCTGTGACCGCCTAAACGAATAACTTTGTCTTTAAGTTGAACCCCGCATTCATCGAGCATCGCACAAACACCGGGTGCATCAGAGGCAAATTTGCGAGCTAATTCCGGATGGTTAAAGCCTCTTCCCGCTTTATACATATCCGCCATCATCATTTCGACAGAATCCTTAATTCCTTTTGACTTTTGTTTAGGACTTAAGGGCAGAGACATAAGGCCTCCGCAAAGGCAGGAATTGCCTCCGAAAGCTTCCATCTTTTCAAGAATCAAGATGTCTTTCAAGCCGGCTTTGACCGCTGAGTAAGCGGTGGCTAATCCGGCAAATCCGCTGCCGACAATAACGATGTCATGGACCTCATCAAAACCATTCACTTCAGCTGCGTGAGAGGGACCGGAGAAAGCAGCGGCCAAACCGCCTGCTACGAACCCTTGAAGCAAACTGCGCCTTTTCACTAAATTTGAGTTATTCATGTTTTCTCCTTACTATACCGTCTGGACGGTTAATATATTAGGACGCAAAAAGATTGTTTGAAATTGGTAATTACACTTAGGTTAAAATTCAAATACTTAGTTGAGAAGCATTATTAGAATGGGTTTTAAGAATGAATCAAAAAAATGAGAAAACCGCTAAGAGGAGTGCGGCTGAAACAAAAAAAATAATTCTTGCCGCAGCCAGAAAAATTGCCGTTAAAGACGGCGTAGCACAGCTTACTATTGAGGCCGTAGCCAAACAGGCCGGAGTCAGCAAAGGCGGTGTGCTATATCACTATCCGAGCAAGAAAAAACTGATTATGGCCTTAATGGATCAATATGTGGCCCACTTAAATCAGGAATTAGAAACGGCTCTTGAGAAAAACCAAGACAAGCCATACGCTCTTGTCCATGCGTTCATAGACTGGTTTAAGAGAAGAGATGGTATTGCGCCTGAAAATCGAGACTGGGGCGCTGCGATTTTTACAGTTCAGTCTTTTGATATGTCTTTGATGGAGCCCCTGCATCAGTGGTATCGAAATCTTTTCCAAAAAATCCGTGAATCTGTGGAAGATAACGCTAAAACCACATTGGGAGTGATCGCTCTAGAGGGCTTTTTTATGCTCTCTCTATACAACTTAGACTATTCCACTCCGCAAGAAAGAGAAAAGGTGCTCGGACTAATTAAAGAATTATTGCGTTAGTAAAGCGCATTTGTTAGATGCCGTTTTTGAAGCCAGTATAGGAGCTGAAAAACCTGACGTTTACTTGAGAAGGACGCTTTAAAAAATACCTTGAAATAGTGGAACGCTTATTTGAGAAATTTGCGGCACATTAATTTGAGAAATTGCAGCGAGTGAAAGGCTCTTCGCGGTTTCTGTCAGGAAACGTGAAGAGCACTTAAAAATGTCTATTTTCTGAAGTCAGGCTTGGAATTGATAAAAGGTTAATTTCGAAAGCTGAGAATTAGGACAGAAAACTCTAAACAGCATTAAGAAAAGAATTATCTTTGTTTTCGTTTAGAGAAATAGACCAATAGAAGAAGAGGCCAAAGCCAAGTACTGATAACCCATAAAAAGAAGAATCTTGATGTGGTCTTTTCGGGTGCCTTTTTGCTGACGTAACCAATCGCAAACGCGCCTGCAACCACCCATGCGAGGATTAAAATATAAACTGTTGATCTTGCTTGATAAGTATCACCGAATATAGAACCAAAAAAGGCTGCGACAGGAATGGCCAACAAAACAGCGGTTGCGCCCCCTATTAAGTTAGAGCCTATTTGGTTATTTTGTTTTAGAGACATAGCTAGCCCGAAAATTTATGAATGATAATTTTAACGATCCTATCGTAGCCTTGGCTACCGGGACAGGTAATTCAGGAATAGGAATCATCCGCCTTTCCGGCAAAGACGAGATAATCCAAGAAATAGCAAAATTAGTCTTGCCTAAGTTCAAGCCTGAAAATAGAAAGGCTCAGTTGCTCTCCTTTGTTGATCAAAATCAAGAACAAGTCGATAAAGTCATCACTCTTTATTTTAAGGCGCCAAATTCATACACTGGGGAGACAGTTCTTGAAGTCCAGTCTCATGGAGGACAGGTTCTTCTTACTTGGATTCTTGAGATCCTTTTAGAAGTTGGTAAGAAGTATTCGTTGAGATTGGCAGAGCCCGGAGAATTTACTGAGAGAGCGTTTTTGAACGGAAAAATGGACTTAGTCCAAGCCGAGGCCGTTGCTGATTTGATCGATGCTAGCTCGAGAAATGCTGTGCGTGCGGCGTCCCTCTCTTTAAAAGGAGAGTTCTCTAAATATGTTCATGAAGTCTCGGAATTGCTTGTTCGTCTTCGCATTGAAGTTGAAGCAATCCTCGATTTTCCTGAAGAGGAAATCGATTTCATTACTGAGTACAACTGCAAAGAAAGACTTGAAGAAATTATCCGAGATATTAAACAAACCTTAGAAATTGCACAGCAAGGAGAAACTCTTCGAGATGGTTTTAAAGTTGCTCTAGCTGGTCAGACAAATGCCGGAAAATCCAGCATTTTGAACAGACTGGCCGGAGATGAAATTGCTATTGTGTCCGATGTTGCTGGAACAACTAGAGATAAAATTCAAACTTTGATACATATGAACGGCATTCCTTTCCATATCACAGATACCGCAGGTATTAGAGAAACCTCAGACAAAGTCGAGAAAATCGGTATAGAAAGAGCCAAAAATGAGATTTCTAAGTCCGACATTGTTGTCCGAGTCCTTGACGGAGGCGATCCGGAAAAATCAAAGAACGATGAGAAGATTCTAAGTTTAGTAAAACAATTAACTCACGAAGACATTCCAATACTCACAGTCTTGAATAAGTCTGACCTTCTTTCTGAGGATAGTGTTTCACGTGAAACAGAAATTAAAACGTCTGCTCTGACAGGAGAAGGAATTAATGATCTAAGAAACGCATTATTAAAAGCTGCGGGTTGGAAACCTAAAGAATCTGTCTTTATTGCTCGGAAACGTCACTTAGACAGTTTGAATGCTGCCTTAGCTCATCTTGAACTAGCTCAAGAGCTAATTTCTTATAACGATATGAAATTGGAGCTGTTTGCTGAGGAGTTGAGATTAGCTAACGATGATTTGGGAAGTATCGTTGGAAAGACAACGAGTGATGATCTTTTAGGGCTCATCTTTAAAGGTTTTTGTATTGGTAAATAAACTTGTTTCACGTGAAACAACATACTAGGAAAGAATAAAAAATGGAGTTTTATCCGAAAAGCTACGATGTAGTTGTTGTAGGCGGAGGAAATGCAGGTATTGAAGCTGCTGCAGCAAGTGCGAGAATGGGGGCAAAAACTCTTCTTATTACGCATAATTTTGATACTTTAGGTCAACAGTCCTGCAATCCGTCTATCGGTGGAATTGGTAAAAGTCATTTGGTAAGGGAATTGGATGCTTTAGATGGAGTTATGGCTAAAGTCACCGATCTCTCTGGCATTCAGTTCCGGTTGTTGAATGCTTCAAAAGGCGCAGCAGTCCGTGCAACTCGTGCCCAGATAGATAGAACGCTCTATAAGAATCATATGAGAAAGATTGTGGAAAATATTCCAAATCTTTCACTTATGGAAGCCGCTGTAGACAATGTTATTGTCGAAAATGGAAAAGCTGTCGGCGTGATTCTTGATTCACAGATTGCAATCCGCTGCAGAGCAGTTGTTCTGTCAGCCGGAACTTTCTTGAACGGAAAGATATTCGTTGGTTTGTCAGCATATGCTGGCGGTAGAGTTGGTGATCCTTCTGCAATTGCTTTAGGAAATGATTTAATGAGTTTAGGTCTCCCTAAGGGCAGACTTAAAACCGGAACCCCTGCTCGTTTGGATGGAAGAACGATCGATTTTTCGAAGTGCACTATTCAATATGGAGATACTGATCCGACACCGGTATTTTCGTTTTTAGGTTCAGCGGATCAACATCCAGAACAGATTCCTTGTTGGATTACGAATACCAACACAACTACTCATGACATCATTCGAAACGGTTTAGATCGTTCACCGCTCTACACCGGAATCATTGAAGGTATTGGTCCAAGATACTGTCCTTCTATTGAAGATAAAATCCATCGTTTTGCCTCCAAAGATTCTCATCATGTATTTTTGGAACCGGAAGGTTTAAATACTCATGTTTATTATCCGAACGGTATTTCAACCAGTTTGCCTTTTGACGTTCAAATCAAATTTATTCATTCTATTCCTGGACTGGAAAATGTAGAAATTTTGAGACCGGGATACGCTATCGAATATGACTACTATGATCCTCGTTCTCTGAAATCTACTTTGGAAAGTAAAGATATTGAAGGATTATTTATGGCCGGTCAGGTAAATGGCACAACCGGATATGAAGAGGCTGCTGCTCAGGGTATTTTTGCCGGCATCAATGCAGTTCTTTATACACGTGAGCAAGAGCCGTTCCATCTAAGACGTGACCAAGCTTATCTGGGAGTGATGGTCGATGATTTGATTACAAAGGGCGTTAATGAGCCTTATAGAATGTTCACTTCTCGAGCTGAATATCGCCTCAGTCTAAGGGAAGATAATGCTGATCAAAGGCTTACGGAAATCGGTTATAAGCTAGGTGTGGTTGGACAAGAAAGATGGGAAGCTTTCTCCAGAAAGATGGATATTCTTCAGAAGGAAGAAGAGAAATTAAAGTCTACTTGGGTCAATCCCGGCGTTATAGAACCGAATATTGAGAAGGAAATTCTCGGTAAGGAATTGGTAAAAGAAAGCTTGTTGTATTCCTTATTGAAGCGGCCGGAAATGAATTATTCAAAGCTGACTCAACTTGTCGATAAGGTAGGAAATCCGCTTTTGAAAGATCCGATTCAAGACAAGGAACTTTCTTCTCTTTTGGAAACTCAAGTTAAATATTCCGGATATATTGATCGCCAGCAAGCCGAGGTTCAGAACAATCTGAATAAGATGGAAATCGTTATTCCGAAAGATTTCAACTACGACGATGTTAAGGGTTTATCTTTTGAGATTTGTCAGAAACTCAAAAATGTCAGACCTGAAACTATCGGACAAGCGTTAGCAATTTCCGGGGTAACTCCCGCGGCTATTTCTATTTTGTTGGTTTACTTAAAGCGCTACGAATTGCAGAAAGGTAAAAATGTCAAAGGATCTTAAATCGCTGCTTGAATCCGGATTGTCAGATTTAGGTTTGACGTTTGATGAAGTACAGGTAAAAAAGTTGCTTCAATATTCAGATTTGATCTTGAAGTGGAACAAAACTTATAACTTGACAGCAATCAAGACAAGTGAGGAGGTGATCGTTAAACACCTTCTAGATTCACTGTCAGTTTGCAAAATTCTTCAAAAATTAGCTGAAAGAGGCAATAAAAAGGTCTTGGATGTCGGATGTGGTGCCGGGCTGCCAAGCCTGCCCTGCTCTATGTTCTCGCCGGATCTGAGCTTTACTTTGGTGGATTCTGTTGGCAAAAAGATTATGTTTGTGACCCAAGTATGCACACTTTTAGGTTTAAAACACGTCTTTCCTAAGCACGAACGTATAGAAGATGAACCCCGAAGTAATAAGTTTTCAGTAATCACATCTCGAGCTTTCACTTCCTTAGAAAATTTTGTTGAGCTCACCAGAGACCTTTTGGAAGAAGATGGAAGATGGTTGGCCTTGAAAGCAAAATTAGAAAAGAATGAAATTTCTGCAATTCCTGATGACATAGAAATTGAAGAAATCTTAGATTTGAAAGTTCCCTTCTTAAATGAGACACGATGTATTGTAATTCTCAAAAAGAAAATCCTTGAATAAATCTAATTCGAGTTGCGCAATTTTTAAAGAGGAGAGGTTTATGCCGCTCCTCTTTTTTAACAAAACAAAATGCCGGTCAAGTTGGGAACCGGATCAATTTCTTAAGCATTGTTTGGTGTTCCAGAGGACGTTTGTTTTGAAAAGATTAATCATTTTTTGAACAAGCATCGACTGGTGCAAATAAATAGGTCGAGAAAAATCCAATGGTAAGAATAAAAACAGCTGCGAGAATTATGGACGTTATAGAGAATTTAGAAAGAAAATAAGGAAAGAAGAAAGCACTGAGTCCGGAAACAAAACGCGTCACACAAGTAAGAACTCCAATGGCCTGCTCTCTAATTTTTACTTCGAATATTTCGTTTGGATAAACATAATCTAAAGTTGTCTGTAGCCCGTATGAAGCTGCATAACCTATAAATGCAAGGACGATAATCAATAAAGACACAGAGTCGGCCCAAAGGAGCGGTATAAGACAAAGCGCCATGAGAGCGAAGGTTATTAAGGCTAAAAATTTTCTGGTGCACTTGTCAATAATCAAGTAAGAGCAAGAACTTCCGAGGAAGAAGAAAATATAGGTGACGCTTAATTGGAAAAAACTTCCGCTTCCTGAAAAACCTAATGCTTCCATGATAGAAGGACCGAAAAGAAGTATGACGGTGACAGGAATGCATTGACAAGTCCAGAACGCACAAAGAAAGCCTAGGTTCAACAAAGATTCTTTAGACCAAGGTTTACCTATTGGAGAGGAGGAGACGATTTTGGGGCTCTTTTGAGAGGTTTTAGAGGTGCTGGCGAAATAAGGAAGTCTTGTTAAAAGGACAGTCAACGGAATTAAGGCCGGTGCAGCTAAAAGAACTTCGGATGAAACCGAGAACAAACTAGCAAGCCAGAAAACTAAAATGGCAAAAATTGCTCCCCAGTACCAGCTAGACATTAATAGCGTAAGTCCTTTAGCTTTAAAGGATGTATGGCATTGGCTGGAGAAAAAGACCTGAGAGATTGGATAGTCGCTTCCGATAAAGAATCCGAACAAGAAGCGAGCTGCCAGGAGATAGAAAAAGCTATCGAATAAAACTTGAGATAGAAGAAGAATAAAGATGGCCAGTGGGCTTAAAAAATAAATATTTTCGGTTTTGAGTTTTTTGTTGACGGCACTAACCAGAAAAGAACCTGCCATTACTCCGAAAAGGTAACTGGTTCCATAGGCACCTGCGCTCCAAGTGCTTAAATTAAATTGAGGTGCTAAAGAAAGAAGCAGAAAGCCGCCGGAAACGGTAAAAAAAGCATCCAAGAAAGGAGTTCCGCTGGCGCCTAAGCAAAGAAGATACTGATTCCGCATCGAGACCTCGTCATCAGTAATGGATATTGAGTTTTTTTAGTTTGCTTCTTAATGTATTCGGATGCATTTTTGCAATTTCCGCAGCTCCCCCAGGCCCCGAAATTTTGCCTTTTACTTGATGAAGCAACGATAAAAAATACTGTCGGATAGTATCTTCATAGGAAGTTGAGGGGCACCCAATATTCCCTTCCTTTGCACGAATTGCAGAAGAATTTAATAAAACTTGCTTAAGTTCAATTTGTGAACTCTGACTGGATAACACTGCTCGTTCTAATGAGTTTTCTAATTCACGGACATTCCCGGGCCAAGCGTAATTGCGAAGGAATTCAATAGAATGCGAAGAAAGTACAGGCTTGATTTTTAATCCGTATTTATCTTTAAGTTTTCCTAAAAACAGCTCTGAAAGAAGTACGGCATCCTCCCCTCTTTCACGAAGCGGTGGTATTGAGATCGGATAAACGTTTAAACGAAACCAAAGATCTTCTCTGAAAGTTCCGTCTTCAACCATCCGTTGAAGATTACGGTGTGTCGCAGCAACAATACGCACATTAACTCGAATTTCTTTAGTGTCCCCTACCCGGATGATTGTTTTTTGCTGCAAGGTTCTAAGTAAGCGAACTTGCGCACTAGGCGTTAGCTCACCTATTTCATCAAGGAACAAAGTGCCGCTATCTGCTTGCTCAAAGAATCCTTTTCTGGTTTGCTTTGCATCAGTGAACGCGCCTTTTTCATAGCCGAATAGTTCTGAGTCAAGAAGATTGTCGGAGATGGCGCCGCAATTAATTTTGACTAGTGGTCCATTGGAACGGGACGACATAGAGTGAATTAAATCTGCGATTACTTCTTTGCCCGTTCCCGTCTCTCCAAGTACTAAAACGGTGGCTTCTGTAGGTGCGATCTTTTCTATTTGTTCGGCAATGCTCGAAAGTGAAGGAGAATGCTTTAAGAAATTAACGATAGGCTTTCTTTTTTCTATTTCCAGACTCTCTAGCAGCTTGGATTTCTCCTTTCCTAACTGGCTATTTTCTTTAAGAAGAAAGGTGTTCAGCGCATTGCATGTGACTAAAGCCAAAGGATCATGAAGACGTTGGAGAAGTTCGGCTTGTTTTTCGCAGAAGTGATGACTGAATTGGCTGTAGAAGCAAACCACACCTAAATGTTTTTCGTCTTTAAAAAGGTCTAGCATCAAGAAGGACTTAACCTCCGGGATGGCCTGAGATAAGACGTATTGAGTGAAAGGATCATCCGTAATTTCTTGAATGCACAGAACTGTGCCTCTTTCTTTTTTTAACTTTTGGAAGAAATAGCTTGGGACTTTGATTGGAGCCGGAAGCGGTTGAATGCCGGCCCTATTAATATGTCCTAGAAAAGAGACGGCTTGCTTGGATCTATCGTAAAAATTAATGAAAACGCCCTCAGCATCAAGTTTCTGGTTCAGGACAGTAAAAAGCCGAAAAAGAGATTTTTCCAGACTGAGGCTGGAGCAGAGGACTTCAACCAGATGAGATATGTCTTCCATAGTTTTCACTAAATATCGTAATTCACGAAATATCGTAAAAAAATTATACGAAATTTCGTGAATTATTCTGATTAGGATTTCTATCTATTCTGAGAAATATAAATAAAACAATCGGTTAACAGTAATAGATAAAATTGGCATAGAGCTTGCAATAAATAATTCAAACCCAATAATCAAGGAGCAAAAATGCAAGCTTTAGAGTCATCTCGAAGAAATTTTATCAAGGCTGGTTTGGCGGCTATCGGTGCTTTAAGTGCCGGAGGAGTCATCGCTCAAGGAAAAGTTAACCATAAATTTGACAAGATTGTTGACGTAATCGTTGTCGGTAGTGGATTCGCTGGATTAGCTGCCGCTCTCGAAGCAGCGGAAAAAGGAGCATCTGTTCTTCTTCTGGAGAAGATGCCGGTTTTTGGAGGTAACTCTGCCATTAACGGCGGTGCTTTCGCCGTGGCTGGTTCTCCCCTTCAAGAGAAAGAAGGCATCAAAGATTCACCTGAATTAATGCTTCAGGACATGATTAGGTCAGGACGTGGGTTAAGTCATGTGGATTTATTGAAGAACATTGTTTACGGAACACGGCCTGCTTTTGATTTCACGGTTAAATACGGCGTGAAATACAAACCGTTTGTTCAGCATTTTGGCGGACACAGCGTCCCGAGAATTATGCAGACTGTTGAAAGTACAGGCGGCGGTATCACACGTCCGTTAGTCGAAGCCGCCCGTAAAAAAGGCGTGGATCTCCACACTAGTGCAGCAATGGAAGACTTAATTCGAGATGAAAACGGTCGAGTAATTGGTTTGGTTGTTAGAGAAAAATTTAATTTTCCGCAGAAAGATTCAGGTCTGGTTCTGAACTATGGTGCAAGAAAAGGGATTGTGATTGCATCCGGCGGTTTTTCTCAAAATGTTCAGTTTAGAAAGGCTATCGACCCGTCATTAGATGAAAAACTCGAGTCAACTAACCATCCCGGCGCAACCGGAGAATGTCTGATGGCTATGCTTGCTCTCGGAGCAATGCCTATTCAGCTGGATCAGATTCAGCTTGGTCCATGGTCCAGTCCCGATGAAAGAGGTTTTGGTCTCGTTTCCCAGTTCAATACTATTGCAGGTTTTCCAAAAGGCATTATGGTTGATCGCCGCACCGGACGTCGGTTTGTTGATGAACTGGCCGATCGCAAAGCTAGATCCGATGCAATCTTGAATCAAATTGATGAAAATGGAAAGCCTGTGTATCCGATTTGTTTTGTAGATAGTGAAGGCGTCAAATTAGCTCAAACTTTAAAGAACGGATTGAAGTACGGCGTAATTAAGAAATTTGATTCGTTGGAAGAGCTGGCCAAAGCGTATGGCATCCCTGCGGATAACTTGATTAAGCAGGTAAATGAATTTAATGAGTATGTTCGAAATGGCAAAGATGAGCAGTTCAATCGTCCGTTAGCGCTAGCTGTTGAGATTGCCAAGGCACCTTTCTACGCCGCTCGAGTATGGCCGAAGGTTCATTACTGCATGGGAGGTGTAGCAATCAACAATAAAGCGCAGGTCCTTAGCGTCAGAGATCTTAAACCGATTCCCGGACTTTATGCAGCCGGGGAAGTTACAGGAGGGACACACGGAGCTTCTCGTTTAGGTGGCTGTGCTATTGCTGACGGCCTGGTCACGGGCAGAACCGCAGGTGCACAAGTTGCTGCCGAACCTTCACAGAATCTCAGCTAATCCAAGGAATAGATATGAAAACGATTAAAACCTTACTCATTGTTTGTTTAACAATATTAACAGTCTCAGTTTCTGCGCAGCAAATGAAGCCGCATCATCAAATAATTAAAGATTGCTCTGTCTGCCATACAAAAGAAAATGCCGTAAAAGGGAACGAATTTGTTAAACCGAACAATGCTTCTTGTCAGTCCTGTCATGGAAGTTATGAGGATCTGGGTAAGTTGGTCCAAAACAAAATTAAGGGAGAACCTAATCCCCATACTAGCGCTCACTACGGTTCTGGAATTGAATGCACGGCTTGCCATAAAGAACATAAGCCCAGCGTTGTTTACTGCAACAACTGTCATGAGTTTAAGTACCAAATGAAATGACCTATAGACAGGAAACCTTGAATAAAATGAAGGACAAGATAATGAAACACTCAATACTTTCAATTATGGTTATGTTGGCGGCAACGGCACAAGCAGGCGTAGTTACTTTGGATGGTCATCATCTGACTCAAGAGCAAGCCTGGTCTATCGCTGAAGGAAAAGATACGGTTGAAATATCTCCCGAAGCTTATGAACGTCTAGAGAGATCTCATCAACTTGTGGAATTAGCTGCTAAAGGAGGCACTCCTGTTTACGGATTAACCGTTGGAGTTGGCCTTAATAAAGACAAGCCTCTTTTTTCGGCCAATGGAGAGTTATCTCAAGAGGTTCGAGAAGCCTCCAAGGCATTTAATAGGAATGCTTTGAGAAGCCATTCTGCCGGAATTGGTCCAATGGCTGAAGATGTGATTGCTCGACTGCAGCTGGTTATTCGCCTCAATACATTGTTGGCCGGTCAGACTGGTGCGCAGCCTAAAGTTGCTGAACTGTATCGCGACTTTATAAATAAAGGGATCACGCCGCAAATTCCAGCTCGAGGATCGGTCGGAGAAGCTGATATTACGCTGTCCTCTCATGTAGGAGCGGTGATGATGGGAGAATGGAAAGCTAAAGTGGATGGAAAAGTTGTTGGCGGCGCTGAAGCTTTAAAACTTAAAGGAGTTTCTCCGCTTGATCCTCAAGGAAAAGATGCGCTGGCAATTCTCTCAACCAATGCAATGGCTGTTGCTCAGGTAATGAAAGCAAGGAAGGATGCAAAGGCCTTAGCTGATTTTTCTCCTGCGTTATTTGCACTAAGCTTGGAAGGATTAAATGGAAATATTGCGCCTGTATTACCACAGGCAGTTTCAGTCCATCCTTTTAATGGATTAGAAAAAGAAGCCTCTAGGATAAGAGATGCATTAGACGGCTCATATTTATGGAAGAAGAATGAGCAGCGTGCACTGCAGGATCCGCTTTCTTTCCGAACCTCAGTTTATGTTTTGCGTGAAGTTAATCAAGCACTTAACCATTTAGATGAAGAGCTGCAGGTGCAGTTGAACTCTTCCGATGATAATCCCGGAACAATTTTGAATGCGGATAAGAAATACAGTGAGCACGAGCAAGTAGCCATGTATTTCGTCGAAGGAAAGGATGTAAAAGGAGCAATCGTTCCTACGGCTAATTTTGAACCATTGCCAGTAGCAATCGCCGCACAAAGACTTGAGATCGCTCTTACGCATCTTAGCCACAACAGTGTCCGGAGAACTATTCATTTGTCGGATGATCATTTTACTGGGCTCACCCGCTTTTTGTCGGATCCGAAAAACAAAGGACACGCATTCGGCGCTATTCAGAAGCCGTTTGTAGCTCTGCATAGTGAGAATCAAACTTTGGCAAATCCTGTTTCTTTCTTGGGAACTCCGGTTGCCGGAGATATTGAAGATACCTTCACAAATCTTCCTTTGGTTGCTGAAAGGTTAGCAAAAATTGCGGATAACACGGCCTATATCTATAGCCTGGAATTGCTCCATGCAGCCCAAGCAGTAGATTTGAGAACTAAGCTGAAAGGACAGTTCGCAATGGGCAAAGATTCACAAGAGTTATATAAGCGGTATCGACAGGCAGTTAAGTATGTCGGTGAAGATCGGATTTTTACTGATGACATAGAGAACGGTAAAAATCTGATTATGAATAACTAAAGATAGAAAGTTAAAACAATGAGAGGAGATGTCGAAGTCTAGATTCTCCTCTCTTCGCATTTGACCGAAGAGTGACACAAAAAAGCTCTCAAAATTTCGCTGTGAAAAGGTCAACTTATCTTTTTGAATTAAAAAACGGCTTAAAAATCTTCCTTGTGTTGCCGGTACCGACTGAAAACATATCTGAGGAATTAGAAGATATTTTTTTAAACTATTGTCTAACAATATAGTTTGTAAAGATAGCTCATAACCAGTTAGAAGACACGCAGCGTTCTCTGCATTCTCAAAGGATGAACCTCGTCTCCTTCCTGCCTAATTGAGTATGAAAGTGAGAAAAACTAAAGGCCTTTTTCATACGTGAAGAGGATAATGTTCTTTGATTCTGCCGTTGTAGAACACCACTGAAGAAAGAATAGTTAAAACTCCGCAAGCAATCAGAATCGAGACTCCTAAAGCAAACGGCATACCGGACGTAATTCTGCGAAGATAAAGGTTATAGGCCGATATAAACCATTCAATACCGAAGCCGATAAGACTTAATTGCCAAAGCCAGCAAACCGGACGGAAAGGAATAATCAGCAGGATAAGTAAGATAACCGGGACGGCTAACCAAAAATAACTGCCCCAAAAATATAAATGGGCCGCAAATAGAATCGCTCCCAAAATCGGAAAAATTAGTCGCCACATACTAGTATTTATTTGTTAGGCCAAAATCGCCGGCCCTGCCCTTCTTGTTTCTGTCCGGTTTTAATAACAAAGCGGATCAAAGTCTAAAGAGGATCTTTGATGTTTGCAGGAAAAAAGTCCTTCTTTTGAGAAATGTTACTAACTCCCAAAGTCATGGAATTTCCTGATTTGTTTATCCACAGCTAATTCTTCTAAGTTTTAGACTTAACGTAAATATTGGATAAAAAGAAAAATGGAACTCGAACTCCTCTCCCAGTTTCTCTTTCAGTTTGAAAGAAGTTCGCCGTTGTTTCTGCTGATCTTCTTAGGATTTGCTTTAGCTAAATGGTTTGGTTTTAGTAAAGCGGCTGGAAATATTTTGGCTCGGTTTGCTTTCAATATTGCGTTGCCGGCAATGTTGTTTCGCCTTCTTTCCGACCTCTTCACAAAAGAAAATCACGCCGATTTAAGGCTGCTTTTGGCTTATTTCGGCGCTTGCATTATCTTATTTTTTATCGGACGTTTTGTCGCCAAGAAGGTTCTCTCAATGCCTCCGGTGGATTCCGCAATTTTCGGTACCGGCTGTGTATTCTCTAATAATGGACTGCTTGGACTTCCATTGGCTATCGCTATGCTGGGAGAAATTGTAACGCCTTCAATTTCGGCAGTTCTGTCGATGAATGCCATGATTCTGTGGACGCTGGTTTCTATTGCTGTAGAGTTTGCTCAACAGACCGGTCATCTAACCGTGAAGAGCTTTCTTAAGACGTTGCTGACTGTTTTCAAGAACCCCCTCATTATCTCCATCTTCTCCGGCGTTTTGTGGAGCTGTACAGGCCTCAAGATTCCATATGTGATCGATGAGCCTTTGCGCCTGATCGGTAATTCAGCAACGGCCATCAGCTTAATTGTTGTGGGAATGGGTTTGGCTGAATATGGCCTTGGAAGCGGTATTCGTAAAAGCATTGTTTTAAGCGGAATAAAGCTGTTTGTGCATCCGGCTTTAATTTTCTGTTTGGCTTGGTTAATAGGCCTTGGACCGGTGGAAACGACTGCCGTAGTGTTCCTTGGCTGCTTACCGATTGGTGTCAATGTCTATTTGATGTGCAAGCAATTCCATGCTGCCGCCGACATTATTGCCAATGCCATGATTATTACGACTGTGATGTGCTCATTCACCATTCCGTTAGCCGTAACAGTGCTAAGACACTTCTTTCCTATGACCTAACGAAAAAGGCCTCTGAATCGAGAATTCAGAAGCCTTCTAAAGGAAAGAACAAAAAGTTTACTCGGGCATTTCAGCCATGAGTTCAACCTCAAGTTTGTAGCCGAAATGAAGTTCCTTTACAGGAACGACAACGCGCGCCGGACGATGGTCTCCAAACGCTTTAGCATAAAGCTCATTAATACGGGGCCAATCCTTGATATCCGCAACGTAGACGCGGCAATTAACAACGTCTTGAAGAGATACACCGGTGAACCCTAAAACCTCTCTAATGACCTTGAAAACGGCTTCAAATTGATCGTCTAATGAGTCTTGCGGCTTTACCAAGTTCGGCAGGATTCCGGACATATAAAGCTGTCCCTTGGAAATTACAGCATGAGAGTAATGACCGTTCGGAGACGGTAAATTAGGAACAATAATTTCACGCATGAGGTCTACTTCCTAATAATGACGCCGGCTTGTGGAACAAAAGATGCTTCTCTTTCGAGACCTACGTCTAGAATCTGCATGCCCGGTAAGAAAGGAATGCCCATGGAATAAGTCTTGTCGGCAATGCCTTGAACTTGAACGTGATAGTCAATCTTGTCGCCTTCAAAGAGAGTATTCACGATCTTTACCGGAATGGCATTCTCAGAGCCGGTGGCAAAAGAAAGATTTTCCGGACGAACAACCAATAAAGCTTCTTTGCCGACTTCCGGAGGATTTTGCTTTCCTAGACGGGCTTGAATATTTCTGCCGTTAACGTTGAAAATGCCGTAGTCTCCGTTCTTGCTGACGAGAGTGCCCGGGATGAGGTTGGCCTGACCAATGAAATCCGCAACAAAAGGAGAAGCCGGATCGTCATAAAGGTCAAACGGAGAACCTAACTGTTCAATGTGGCCGCGCTGCATAACCATGATGCGGTCGGACATGGTCAGAGCTTCTTTCTGATCGTGAGTAACGTAGAGGCAAGTTAGAGAAAGATCTTTCTGAATGCGTCTGATCTCCGTTCTCATGTGCAGTCTTAACTTAGCGTCTAAGTTAGAAAGCGGTTCATCCATGAGAATGATTTTTGGTCTGAGAACCAATACACGAGCTAAAGCGACGCGCTGCTGTTCTCCGCCTGATAGCTGGTTAGGATAGTTCCCTTCTGCATTTTCCAGGCCGACCATTGCTAAAGCTTCATGGACCTTTTTCTTGATGGAGTCAGTTGTCTCGCGTCTGATCTTCAGGCCGTAGGCAACGTTGTCAAAAATCTTCATATGCGGAAAGAGCGCATAGTTCTGGAATACGAATCCCATGTCTCTTTCATTTGCCGGAACTTTAGTGATGTTCTCACCGTCCAATAAGATTTCACCGCTGGAGGGCGTTTCAAAGCCGGCGATCATTCTAAGGGTCGTCGTTTTTCCGCATCCCGATGGCCCGAGGAAAGTTAAGAATTCACCGGTCTGAACTTCCAAGTCAACCGAAGAGACCGCCGTAAAATCTTTTCCGTCTTTAATGTAATGGCGGGAGATATTTTGTAAACAAAGGGCAACTGACATTTAGCGGAGACCTCCGGTTGAATTACCTACAGGGCAAACAGTCTTCGCAATTAAAGACATAACGCCTGAAGCAATGAAAACAATAATAATGAGAACGATAGAGAATGCACAGGCCTGAGCAAATTGCAGCTCAGTCATACATTCAAGAATGCGGGTCGTGATAAGAGACCAGTGAACCGAGACCAAGAAGATGGTCGCGCTGATGGCGGTCATGGAGTGGATGAACAAATACTTCATACCTGCCATTACTGCCGGCAATACCAAAGGAACGGTAATTCTCCAGAACGTATAGGCGGAAGAGGCGCCTAAGCTCGTGGAAGCTTCTTCAATGGATGGATCAATCTGTGTAAGAGAAGCAATCACGTTGCGGATACCGGCTGATGAATAACGGAACACATAGGCTGCGATAAGAATATAGACGGTACCGGTTAACACGATTGGTTTGTCGTTAAAAGCAATAATGTAAGCAATACCGACGACCGTACCCGGAAGTGTGTAGTTCAGCAGGGAAATCGTTTCTAATGTCTTATGGCCTTTAACTTTAAGCCACTTGGTGACATAGCCGATTAATACGGCAAGCAGGCCGCCGATCGGAGTGCCGACGCAGGCAATAATCAAAGTATCTTTAATCGCCTTGCTGCCGAAGGTAAAGACGTAATGGTAGTTCTCGAATGTCAGAGAGTTGTCCACACCCCAAACTTTGATGAGCGAACCGATGAGAATAATGGAATAAAGATACAGAACAAAAGCCGAAATAAAGGTCACGGTGCCGAGAACGACGCCAGTAATAAGCGCACCCGGGCCTTTGATGGAGCTTCTTCCGCCTGCTTTACCGGTAACGGTAACGAAGCTTCTGCGGCTTACCCAGAAATTCTGCAGACCGTAAACAATCAAAGCCGGAATAATAAGCAGGAAGGACAATGCCGCACCGCCCTTGAAGTCATACATACCGGTAATCTGTAAGTAAGCTTGTGTCGGCAGAACCGGGAATGAGTGCCCGCCTAAAACCTGCGGTGTGGCGAAGTCTGCCAGTGAGCAGGAGAATACGAGCAGGAAGGCGTTGGCTAAACCGGGAGCTGCTAATGGGAATGTAACTGTTCTAAAGACATTAAATGGAGAAGAGCCTAATGAATATGCTGCATCTTCCAAGTTCGGATCAATTCTTAAAAGAATTGTCGTCAGTGTCATGAAGGCAATCGGGAAATAAGTCAGGGTTTCTGAAATATAGGTGCCCCAAAAGCCGTAGAAATTAAAGTTGTCCAGGCCGAAGAACTGAAGCAAGATGCCGTTTGGGCCTAAGGAAAGAGTTAAAGCGATGGAACTGGTGAAGGGAGGCGAAATAAGCGGAAGAAGTGTTACCGCTGAAATCGCAAATTTTAACCAGCCCGGCATTGAAAGCCGAGTCACCGCAAAAGCAAAAATAAAACCGATGATGGTTCCGGTAAGACCGACTGCAGTCGCTAAAACAATACTGTTGACGATGGCCCTTCTGTCGTACCAGTTGTCTAAGAAGGGCTTTAAGTTGTCAAAGGTAAAGTGCCCGTCAACCCAGAAAGTAACCCCTAATAAGCGGACTAATGGGTAGACGACAAAGACACCCATGGCCATCCATAAGGCAAAAACAGTAAATTTGGTTACCAGATCATTTTTTTCAGAGCTTTTGACCATGGGTTTGCTGCCTATGTTTAAGGGCCCCCGAAGGGGCCTTAGTTTCAAGAATTAAGTAAATCAATAAGTTGATTACTTAATGACTTCGTTGATCCAGCGGTTTGTATATTCTTTTCTCTTTTCGCCTTTCCAAGTTGTGTCAACGTCTTTGAGGTTGATCTTGGAGAGGTCAAGAAGCGGATTGGAAGTCTTAACGTCGTTGCGTGTAGGAACGTAGTTGATCTTGTTAGCAACGATGAAGTCTGCGAATTTCTTGCTGGCAGCCCAGTCAACGAACTTCTTGGCGGCGTCCAGATTCTTAGCGCCCTTGACGATACCTGTTGCTTCAATACCGTAGGAAACACCGTCTTCCGGATAGGTGATGACAACCGGGTAACCCTGTTGCTTAATATCTAAAGCGTCAACAATGTAGAAGATACCGGAAGCGCATTGGCCGGTAGCAATTGGCATGGCACCGCCCGCACCGCTCTTGGTGTACATCTGGATGTTGCCGTTAAGTTTCTTCTGATATTCAAAGGCAGGATCTTCGCCTTTAACCTTAACTAAAGAGTAGATGCGTTCCGTAGCGGTTCCGGAAGTTCTGGCATCGGCCATCTGGAGGTTGTTTTTGTACTTCGGATCAAGGAGGTCATCCCACTTTGTAGGAGCCTGCATCTTGTTCTTTTCCAAGAACTTAGTATTAGTTAAGAAGCACAGAGGAATAATACCGATACCGGTCCAACGATTGTCTTTGTCTCTGAGATTTGCAGGGATAGCATCGGAATCTTTTGGTCTGTAAGCTTCGAAAATCTGATCTTTAGCGCCAGCAGCATATGTATCGGCAGGACCGCCGAGCATAACGTCAACCTGAGGGTTGCCCTTTTCAGCTGTCAATCTTGCCAAGGCTTCCCCTGAGGAGAAACGCAGGAAGTTAACTTTGATTCCGGTATCTTTAGTGAATTCAGCAAATACCTTGGATGCGTACTTCTCAGGCATGATGGAATAAGCGTTGAGAGTTTCTGCTGCGCTGACAGAACCAGCAAGGAAGCAAACAGACAACGCTGCTACACTAAATAATTTCATATTGAAGCCTCTTTAAGAGTTGAAAAAAAGCAGAATGTCACAAACTGTTATTCTATAGTCACTTCCATGCCTACAAAAGAGGGCGAACCTGGAGGGCTCGGTATTTTTAAGAAATTTGCAGGCTTTTTAGGACTTAAGAGAATTCTTTTGTTGCCTTCAAACAAAACTCTTTAGGTTTTGGTTTCGTCGAGTGTCTGAAGAAAAATTTTTTCTATAACTCATATCAAAATGGCCGTTCAACCGAAAATTGAGCGGCCAAGATGATTACCAGGCATTACTTGATGAATTTATTGTTCAGGTCTTTGGAGAGCTCCTCGAATAAGTTGTTAAAGCCAACTGAGTAGCTTTTGATCAACGCGGGGATGCTTTCCTGCTCGATCGGGGTGACTATCCGATAGTGCTTGTTGAATACCAGTTTGTCTTTTGAAGCTCTTGTTACTGATACATCCATCGAAATAACTGTATCTCCCGGCTGCTGAACTGAAGCATTGGCAAAAAGTTCAGAGACATAGATAGTCATCTGATAGTCCGGAGATGCAAGACTGTTCGGAGCTAAAACCATACTCCAGGGACCTGTCTTATCGAGCCACTGCCTTAGGTCATCACCGATGATGTCGTTGGGAGAAGCCACTAAGCGATTGATGTTAGTTGCATAAAAGCGGTTGTCTTTGCCTTTGATGTAAAGCTTAGGACTGTTGTAAGGCGTCGCAATATCCGGCAGGTTGACCCTGACGGATGCAGGTAGTTTCTTAGAAGAAATAACAGTGGCCGGAGGAGTCAAAATTGAAAAATCGTAATAATTCAAAGGAGGTCTGTCCGGAAGAATTGAACATCCGGCAAGAAAAGCAAAACTGGCAGCTAAAGTTAATTTTTTAATCATTGTTTATTTCTCCCCTGTTCTTAACACTTTTTCCGTAGAGCTCTTCGGCGGGACAAAGAGAGCACTTGGGTCATTGACCAACTCACGGCTCAGGCTTTGAAGATTCTGAGTAATTCGGTTGATATTGGCAATAATCTGCTGAACTTCGTACTGGTTATTGCCGACCAAACCGTTAAGCCGTTGAGAAAGCTGCGTAAGACTGTCGACGAGTTTCCGTGTATTGGTCTTCTGAGCCATATCGCCGAAATTCTTGGCGGCAGCATCTAATTGACCAATAAGTTCGTTCAGACTTTGAATGTCGATTTCTGAAATCTTGGTATCTGTGTTCGTCAGCAAAGTATTTAAGTTGGTTCCAATGTCCTGAACGGTAGCAGCATTGATGCTTTCTGCAATTCTGTTCAAATTGACTATAAGAGAATTAATTGCCGGCAACGTGTTAGAAACATACTTCTCGATATCCATCTCATCTAAGCCTGCAAGGAAATTTTTAACGTTTTCAATAACTTCATTGCTTAAGCTTGGAGCCGATGGAATGTATGGATATTCGGGGTGCCAGGTAAAAGGAATGCTGTCGGCGGGATACTTTTCAGGATCTAAAAATTCCAAAGAGATATACAGAGAGCCTGTGATGCCGGCTAACTGAGTTTGGGCTCGCAGGCCTTCTTTTATATAGGTGTTTAGTTCTTGGTTGACGCTGTCGGCCGGCAAATTAAGCTGCATTCTGACAACGGCCACTGAGTTTAGGTTAGAGATTACATCTTGTGCGGACTTCGGGTACGCTTCTGTGGATAGAAGAATCTCCTTGACCTCTCCCACCTGAATGCCGCGGAATTTAACCGGAGAGCCGACTTCTAATCCGCTGATAGAGTATTTAAAGTAAGTTTCAGTGATGGTCTTGGGTTTAGTAAGAGAAGGTCCCACAAGAATGACTACAGCCGCAATGATCAATAGGACTGCGGCGATAACAAACAACCCTAATCTAAATAATTTTGTATTGTTATTCATAGATTATTCCTCACCGTCAGGTTGTGCGTTAAAGAACTGACGAACTCTCGGATTGGGGGAGTGCTCTCTCAATTCTTCAGGAGAACCGTCGGCAATGATGGATTTGCTGACAGGATCCAGCATGAGGCAGCGGTCGGCAATCCGGAAAATACTTTTCAGCTCATGGCTGACTATTACAAACGTACAGTTCAAATTTTTTCTTAATCTAAAAATTGTTTCATCGAGGTTGGCAGCGGTAATAGGATCCAGGCCTGCGCTCGGCTCGTCCAGAAGCAGAATTGTGGCTCCTAGCGCAAGCGCTCTGGCAATACCAGCCCTTTTGATCATGCCCCCTGAAAGTTCCCCGGGCATCAGGTTGGCTGCATGAGGCATTTCCAGAGCTGCTAAAAGCATCTGAGACGTCAGGTTCTTGGCCGGCATCGGAAGTTTAGTAAATTGGTCCAACGGAAAACGAACGTTTTCTAAAACCGTCAGTGAACCAAACAAAGCTCCGCTCTGATACATGATCCCGAGGCCTCTTTGGATTTCAGCTATCTTTTCTTGATCAGAGTGAATGATGCTTTCTCCTCTGATCAGGATGTCACCTGCCATTGGCGGGTTCAGACCGATGATTGTTTTCATCAAAGTGGATTTACCGCAGCCGGAGCCGCCCATGATGAAAACAATTTCATTTTGCAGAATATCGAAGCTGACATTCTCCAACAGAATCTTTCCCGGCCATCCCATGGTCAGGTTTTCGACCCGAATAACTGATTTTTTATTGTTTTCTATCATCATCAGAAACCTAGTCTGTTTGCCAACAAAGCTGCAACGCCGTCAATGACGACAATCCATACAATGCTGCGAACCACGGCTTTGGTGGTCGAGATACCGACTGCAGCTGCACCGGCGCCCGTATTCATGCCGCATTCGCATCCGATTAAGGCAATTACATAGCCGAAAATAACGGCTTTACCCAAACCAAAGAAGATGTCTCCGAGGGTCATCGATCCTACCAACTGTACATAGAACTGCATCGGTGTAATGTCATAAAGACCCATGACCAACGCTCCTCCGAGAATCCCGGTAAGCGAAGCAAAAACCGATAAAAGGGGTACTACCACGGAGGAAGCTAGTAAGCGGGGAACCACTAAAAAGTGCATTGGGTCTAAACCAAATGTGGTTAAGGCATTGAGTTCTTCATTAACTTTTTGTGTTCCTAACTGAGCAGCGAAGGCTGAGCCTGAGCGTCCTGCAAATAAAATGGCGGTCATTAGGGGGCCGAGCTCGCGGGTAACGGCAATGCCGATTCCGTTGACCACAAAAATAACGGCACCGAAAATCTGAGCGACCAAAGCAGTTTCAAACGCAATAATCACACCCATTAAAAAACCGATCAGACACACAATCCCGACAGCGTTGCTTCCGGTATCATCGCTGACGCTGAGAATTTCTTTTAGACGAAAACGCTGAGGATGGATAAATAGAGAGCAGATGGCGCAAAGACTCTCTCCTAAGAAAGTTAAGCTTGCCTTGGTTCCTTGAAGAAAAGTATTTAGCCAGGAACCGCAGGCAACGACAAAGCCTTCCCTTTTTTTAGGAGTCGGGGGTTGAGCCGTAAGATTTTTAGTCATTGTGACATACACTTGCTGTATGTCCTGAGAAATGTTAATCAGTTTGACGTTGGGGCCGGCGTGGTTAATTTGAAATAGCAGAGCGATGCCTGACTCGTCACAAATCTTGACATTTTGAGCATTGAATACAACAGGTTTAGAAGAAGGGGAAATAACTTTGCTCCAGTATTGATTAGAGCAAGCCGCTGTCAGTTCGGCAGGCAGCATAATCTCCGCTGACGCTTGCGAGCTGCCGTTTGAATTAGCGAGTGTCTGATCCATTTTTCTTACCGTTCTCGAACAAGTATTGAGTTCTCAAAATATTCGAATCGTAATACTTGGCTCCTGCGAGTTTTCTAAATTAACTTAAAATAGCCGTGCATAAACAGTACACTAAATAATTTCAGATTGCGGGACGACGTCCCCAACTAGGTCATATACAAGGTCAGGAAGAGGTAAATGGCAAAGATTTATAGCGTCGCTAACCAAAAAGGCGGCGTCGGAAAAACAACTACAACCGTCAACCTAGCCGGCGCACTTGGCAAGCTAGGCTACAAAGTCTTACTTGTTGATTTGGACCCGCAAGGAAATGCAACTACCGGGAGTGGCTTAGAAAAAAATACCTTAACTCTTTCTGTTTATGACGTTCTGAATGAAGATGCCTCTATCTCAGATGCAATTCAATATTCGGAAGCTGCCGGGTACTGTGTTTTAGGTTCAAACAGAAGATTGGCCGGTGCGGAAGAAGAGCTGCTTCAGTGTTCTGACAAAGAGCTCAAGCTTCGGAAAGGATTAGAGCAAATTCAAGATCAGTACGATGTGATTTTGATTGACTGCCCCCCTACCCTTTCTATTTTGACGATCAATGCGTTCTGCGCATCCAACGGCTTGATTATTCCGATGACTTGCGAATATTTCTCTTTGGAGGGGGTTTCCGACCTGGTCATCAGTGTAAAAGCCGTTAGAGAACAGGTTAATAGTGACTTGGTCATCACCGGACTGCTTAGAGTGAAGTTTGATCCTAGAGTCACTCTCCAGAAAGAAGTTAGTGAAGAGCTTATTAACTTTTTTGGAAAACGAGTCTACGGTACCGTTATTCCAACCAATGTCAGACTTGCCGAAGCTCCTGGCTACGGTTTGCCCGGGGTTCTGTACGAACCAAGTTCGAGAGGCGCGCAGGCTTATACTAGTTTTGCGGAAGAATTCGCAAAGAAAGAGAATTTGAAAAAGAGAAAAGCTTTAAAGAAGAAGGAAGCTTGAGATGACACCTAGGAAAACAAAAGGGCTTGGTAAAGGCCTCCCTAGTATGTTTGGGGTGAAATCAGTTGCAGATGTTTTAGAACCCAAAACTCCGAATGGAGATGTTCAGAAACTTCCTTTAGCAAAACTTCATCCTGGTAAATATCAGGCAAGAAAGACCTTGTCTGAAGAAAGCATTCAAGAGTTGGCTCATTCCATTCAGGAAAAAGGAATTATTAATCCGATTGTTGTCCGTAAGGTAGAAGAGAACTCTTACGAGATTCTTGCCGGAGAAAGAAGATTTAGGGCTGCTACTCTGATCGGTCTAAAAGAAGTGCCGGTCTCTATATTGGAGGTAGGTGATGAGGATGCCTTAATTATCGGTCTTATCGAAAACCTTCAAAGAGAAGACCTCAACGTGATCGATGCAGCTTGGGGTGTCCAGAGACTGATCCAAGAATTCAATTTCAGCCATGAACAAGCTGCTCAAGCAGTTGGGCGTTCCAGATCAGCTGTTTCCAACTTAATTCGTCTTCTTAGCCTGCCGGAAGAAATTCAAACTTATCTAAAAAACGGGGAGCTGGATATGGGACATGCGCGTGCCCTGCTTCCTTTAGAAAAAGTTGAACAAATTAAGCTGGCTGAAGAAATCATCAAAAAAGGTTTATCTGTAAGGCAGGTCGAAGCCTTAGTAGAGAAAATCAAAAAGGAGAAGGAAGAGCCCGAAACACCAGCCGCAGAAGGGGAAATGATACTTCCGGACTTCACAAAATTCGAAAAACAGCTAGGGAAGCTTTACGGAACTCCGGTTAAATTGTCAGCAAATGCAAAAGGAAAAGGCAAAATTGTCTTGAATTTCGCCAATAAAGAAGAGCTTATGGCTTTATTGAAAAAGTTAAATAAGAAATAATCTGAGCTAGTAAGGCTGACAAAATCTGAAAGATACAGCCAATTTGTCCCTCTATTAAGATTCTAAAAATCTTCTAAAGTCCAAGGGATATATAAAATTTGGAACGACCCCACCGGGGTAAAAAATGGCAGCTATGGAAAAGAGATTTAGGGACAGATTTATTTAGTCCACAAAATTTTAAGTATTTTTCACTAGGTCATTTTCCAAGAGGTCATTAAAACGGATGATATGCCGCCTTCTTAGGTTGCCTAACTGAATTGGGTTCATTACAATGCGCACAAATGAAAAATAGCGTAACTGAATTAATTGAAATTTCTGCCAAATGTTTGCTTTAAGGCGTGTTGTATTTTGGCAGTTTTTTGTATGCCTTTCTTGTTCGTTACTTTTCTGGATCTTCTCGGGAAGAAATAGTGGGTTATCTGCTTTATGCGGAGGGGCGGTTTGTGCGTTCCCTTCGTTACTTGTGATCCTGATGATGTGGGTCACGAGAAATGCGAAAGCCTCTCCTTTCGGGATTTTCTTGTATGAGTTTTTTAAAGTCACGATGATTATCTTCGGATTTTTGATTGTGGCGATGTTTTATAAGAATTTGGACTGGCTCTCGTTCATTATCAGCAGCGGAGCGGTTCTTTTAAGTCATGTTTTTGCTTTAGCTAGCAGAAAGTAATTGAAGGATTGATAACCATGGCAGGCTCGGCTACCGAATATATCCAGCACCATTTAACCCATCTATCCACTGTCAAGCAGCAAAGTATTGTTGACTTCTCCGTCTTCAACTTTGACACCGCAGTATTTTCTATTTTGATGATGGCGTTAGCACTCGGTTTACTCTATATGGCTGCCCGTAAGGCAACTCCAGGAGTCCCGGGCAAATTCCAATGCGCAGTAGAAATGCTTGTTGACATGGTTTCTGAACAAGCCAAGTCCATTGTTCATGGAGACAGAACCTTTATTGCTCCTTTAGCCTTGACAGTGTTTGTCTGGGTAGCATTTATGAATGCAATTGACTTGATTCCGGTTGACTTGTTCCCGTCTATCGCCAGTGCATTCGGTATCCATTATCTTCGTCCGCTTCCAACCGCTGACCTTAACGGCTCTTTAGGCATTGCCTGCGGTGTATTGATTTTGATGATCTATTATGGAATCAAGGTCAAGGGACTCAAGGGCTTTAACAAAGAGCTCTTCACAGCGCCATTCGGAAATCATCCGCTCTTGTGGCCATTTAACTTCCTTCTGAATTTGATCGAATACTTAGCCAAAACAGTCTCTCTCGGCATGCGACTTTTTGGAAACATGTATGCCGGTGAGTTAGTTTTCTTCCTTATCGCTTTGCTTGGCGGTTTGTGGGCAGGTTTTGACGGGTTAAGTATTTTCGGTGTGGTTGGACACTTCATTGCCGGTTTGTGCTGGCTGCTCTTCCACATTTTGATTGTTTTGCTTCAAGCCTTCATTATGATGATGTTGACCTTGGTCTACATTGGTCAGGCCCATGAAGGACATTAATTTTCTTTTCTTTCTTTTGATTTGTTTACGTCATATTTAACAAGGAGTTCGTTATGACAAACGTCGCTTATGTTGCCTTAGCTTGTGGCCTTATCATTGGCTTCGGTGCTTTTGGTGCTTGTATCGGTATCGCTATCATGGGTAGCAAGTACCTCGAAGCTTCTGCTCGCCAGCCAGAGCTTATCAACACATTGCAGACCAAGATGTTCCTTCTCGCCGGTCTTATCGACGCCGCTTTCTTGATCGGTGTTGGTATCGCCATGATGTTCGCTTTCGCAAATCCTTTTGTCGGCTAACCAGCTTTACTTTGCGCTTAGGTTTTCCAGACAAACTGCAGTTCTGTAAAAGAATTGCTTAAAGGGATCGAAAAATGAACATTAATGCAACACTGTTCGTACAGATGGCTGTGTTTTTCGTTGGTGCTTGGATCACCATGAAATACATTTGGCCACCGCTCAATCGAGCAATCGAAGAGCGGCAGAAAAAGATTGCCGATGGTCTTGCAGCAGCCGATCGCGGTGAGCACGCTCTCGAAGAAGCCAAGAAACAAGGCGCTTCTATCGAAGCTACAGCCCGCCAACAATCTCAAGTGATCGTTGCTCAAGGCGAAAAACGCGGTCAGGCAATCATTGACGAAGCTAAAGCTCAGGCACAGGTTGAAGCCGACAAGATCATCGCTGCTGCCAGAGCCCAAGCTGCTCAAGAAATTCAACAAGCCCGCGAGCAATTGAAGGACCAAGTTGCGCATTTAGCAGTTACCGGTGCTTCTCAGATTTTAGGTAAAGAAGTCGATGCTAAGGCTCATCAGCAATTGCTAGACCAACTTAAGGCGAAACTGTAATCATGGCTGAAATCTCAACTATTGCACGTCCCTACGCAGAAGCTCTTAATGCAGCTGTTATGGACAGTAAGGAAGAGGGTCTGGCTGATAAAGTCTTGCTTGCTCTAGAAACTCTCGATCAGATAGTTGTTGATCCAGCATTGCAAGATTTAATCAATGACCCTCAGGTGGGTTCTGAACAAATCTACAGTTTATTGCGCGGCATGCTGCCTAAAGAGATTCCCTCTGAAGCTATCCGGCTTTTGAAACTCTTGATAGAGAATGGCAGACTTGAGGCGTTACCGTCTATTACCGAGCAATTCAAAAACCTTCTTCATCAAGACAGATCTGAAGCAGAAGTATTGATCGAAACTCCTTTCCCATTAAGTCAGGAAGAGGTCGATTCTTTAGTTAAAGCCTTGGGCAATAAGTTCCCTGGTTTGAAATTGCTTCCAAAGATCGAGATTGACAAGTCTCTTATTGGTGGAGTGAAAATCTCTGTCGGAGATAAGGTACTTGACGGAACAGTTAAGGCTCGTCTTGCAGAAATGCATGCAGCCCTCACAAGTTAATAACGGAGTTTTAAGCTATGCAACTCAATCCGAGTGAAATTAGCGAGCTGCTTAAGCAGCGAATCGAAGGGATGGGTCTTAACACCAACCTTCGTACGGAAGGCACAGTTGTTTCTGTGACTGACGGTATTTGCCGTGTTCACGGTCTTTCTGACGTGATGCAAGGCGAAATGCTTGAATTCCCAAATAACACTTACGGTCTTGCTCTTAACTTAGAAAGAGATTCAGTCGGTGCTGTTATTCTGGGTAGCTATGAACATATTTCTGAAGGCGACATCGTTAAGACAACAGGCCGCATTCTTCAGGTTCCGGTCGGCCCGGCTTTGATTGGCCGCGTTGTTAACGCTCTTGGTCAGCCAATCGACGGCAAAGGCCCAATCGTTACCGACGAGTACGACGTTGTAGAAAAAGTTGCCCCGGGCGTTATCGACAGACAGTCCGTTAGCCAGCCGGTTCAGACAGGTTTGAAGTCAGTTGACTCCATGGTTCCAATCGGACGCGGCCAACGTGAGTTGATCATTGGTGACCGTCAGACTGGTAAGACAGCCGTTGCTATCGATACCATCATCAACCAGAAGGGTAAAGACCTTATCTGTATTTATGTTGCTATCGGTCAGAAGGCTTCTACTATCGCCAACGTAGTACGTAAATTGGAAGAATACGGCGCAATGGATTACACCATCGTCGTTGCCGCTTCTGCATCCGAATCTGCTGCTATGCAGTACATTGCTCCGTACTCCGGCGCAACAATGGGTGAATACTTCAGAGACCGCGGTCAGGATTCCTTGATTGTTTATGATGACTTGACCAAGCAGGCTTGGGCATATCGTCAAATCTCCCTGCTTTTGCGCAGACCACCAGGACGTGAAGCTTATCCTGGCGACGTTTTCTACTTGCACAGCCGTCTTCTCGAAAGAGCTGCTCGTGTCAATCCGGAATACGTCGAAAGAAAGACTAAGGGTGCAGTAAAAGGCAAGACTGGTTCTATGACAGCTCTTCCGATTATTGAAACCCAGGCCGGTGACGTTACAGCTTTCGTTCCGACCAACGTAATTTCCATTACTGACGGCCAGATCTTCTTGGAAACCGACTTGTTCAACGCAGGTATCCGTCCGGCTATTAACCCTGGTATTTCTGTGTCCCGTGTAGGTGGTGCAGCTCAGACCAAGATTATTAAGAAACTCGGCGGCGGTGTTCGTTTGGCTTTGGCTCAGTATCGTGAATTAGCAGCTTTCGCTCAGTTCGCTTCTGACCTTGACGAAGCAACACGTAAACAGCTCGAACGCGGTAAGGTTGTTACAGAATTGATGAAACAGCCTCAGTACCAGCCTCTCCAAGTTTGGGAAGAAGCTTTGGTTCTTTTCGCGATCAACATGGGTGCTTACGACGATGTTGAAGTTAAGGATGCATTGAAAGTTGAAAAAGCCATGCAGGATTACATGAAAGTAAATCATGCTGATTTGATCGACCGCATCGAAAAAGAAAAGGCTTTGAGCAAAGAAGACGAACAACTTCTCACAGCTGCTGTTAATGAGTTCAAGAAATCCGGAGCTTATTAAGGCGAGATTTACGTTAGAGGAACCTAATGCCTAGCACAAAAGAAATTCGAGCAAAGATCCGATCGGTTCAAAACACCAGAAAGATCACTAAAGCTATGGAAATGGTTGCCGCTTCTAAGATGAAGAAGGCACAGGATCGTATGAGGGCTGCTCGTCCCTACGGCGATACGATCCGCAACATGATTGGTCACTTGGCTGAGGCTTCGACTGAAATTACTCATCCTTTCCTCCGTAAAACGACCAAGATTGACTCCATAGGTCTCATTTGCGTAACTACTGACAAAGGCTTAGCCGGAGCTTTGAACACTAACATTCAAAGATTGCTTGCTCATAGACTTCATGAGTGGGCAACCGAAGGTAAGAAGGTCGAAGCTACTGCAATCGGTAATAAAGGTTTAGGTTTCCTCCAACGAGTTGGCGTGCCGGTTGTTTCGCAAGTAACTCAGTTAGGAGATCGTCCTCACCTTGATCGCCTCTTAGGCGCTATCAAGGTTCAGATTGAGGCTTTCCAGAAAGGCGAAGTGGATGTTGTTTATTTAGCCTACTCTCGCTTCATTAACGCTATGAAGCAAGAACCGGTTATCGAACAGCTCCTTCCGCTTCCAAAGAAAGTCATTGAAGCTGATGAAAAAACAGTTTCCTGGGACTACATCTACGAACCGAGTCCAGAGCAAGTATTGAAGGTCTTACTCAAGCGCTACGTAGAAGCATTGATTTACCAGGCAGTAGCTGAAAATATGGCTAGCGAACAAAGCGCCCGTATGGTAGCTATGAAGGCCGCTTCTGATAACGCTAAGAAGCTTATCGATGACCTGCAGCTTGTTTACAACAAGACTCGCCAGGCAGGTATTACCAAAGAGATTACTGAGATCGTCGGCGGTGCTGCCGCTGTGTCTTAATTAAGAAATTCGAACGAGGATTAGTCATGAGTGACGGAAAAATCGTACAGGTTATTGGCGCTGTGGTTGACATCGAATTCCCACGCGACAAGATGCCTAATGTTTACGACGCCCTTGTCCTTGAAAAGGATGAGAAAAATACGCTTGCTGAAGAAGGTTTAACTTTCGAAGTTCAGCAGCAATTAGGCGATGGTTTAGTTAGAACTATTGCTATGGGCTCTTCTGAAGGTCTCCAAAGAGGTATGGCTGTTAAGGCTTTAGGCCACGGAATCGAAGTTCCTGTTGGTCCTAAGACTCTTGGCCGTATTATGGACGTTCTGGGTCGCCCAATCGACGAAGCCGGTCCTATTGGCGAAGAAAAGAGAATGCCAATTCACCGTGCTGCTCCTAAATTTGACGAGTTGAGCCCATCTGTTGACCTTTTGGAAACAGGTATTAAGGTTATTGACTTGGTTTGCCCGTTCGCTAAAGGCGGTAAGATTGGTCTGTTCGGCGGTGCTGGTGTAGGCAAGACAGTTAACATGATGGAACTCATCAACAACATCGCTAAAGCTTACGGTGGTTATTCCGTATTTGCCGGTGTTGGTGAAAGAACTCGTGAAGGTAATGACTTCTATCACGAAATGGAAGACTCCAAGGTTCTTGATAAGGTTGCCATGGTGTTCGGTCAGATGAACGAACCTCCAGGAAACCGTTTGAGAGTTGCCTTGACAGGTTTGACAATGGCTGAAGCATTCCGTGACGAAGGCCGCGACATTCTTCTGTTTATTGATAACATTTACCGTTACACATTGGCAGGTACTGAAGTATCCGCTTTGTTAGGCCGTATGCCTTCTGCTGTGGGCTATCAGCCGACACTTGCTGAAGAAATGGGTAAACTCCAGGAACGTATTGCTTCCACTAAGGTTGGTTCCATTACTTCCATTCAGGCCGTTTACGTTCCTGCTGACGACTTGACTGACCCGTCTCCGGCTACAACATTCGGCCACTTGGACGCTACAGTTGTGTTGTCTCGTGATATTGCTGCTTTGGGTATTTATCCGGCTGTTGACCCGCTTGATTCCACATCCCGTCAGATCGACCCGAACATCATTGGTGAAGAACACTACAGCGTTACTCGCCGTGTTCAGGCTACATTGCAGCGCTACAAGGAATTGAGAGACATTATCGCCATTCTCGGTATGGACGAACTTTCTCCGGAAGACAAACTCTCCGTTACAAGAGCTCGTAAGATTCAGCGTTTCTTGTCTCAGCCTTTCCACGTTGCTGAAGTGTTTACCGGTACTCCTGGTAAGTATGTTCCTCTCAAAGAAACTATTCGTGGTTTCAAGATGATTGTTGACGGCGAATGCGATCAACTTCCGGAACAGGCTTTCTACATGGTTGGTACTATTGACGAAGCCTTCGAAAAGGCCAAGACACTTAAGTAATCTTTGGCGGGTAAAACCCGCCAGCACCATGGAGATTTAAATGAGCAAAAAACTTAAAGTCGACGTAGTCAACGCTGAGGAGTCTCTCTTCAGCGGTGAAGCTGAGTTCGTTGCTCTTCCTGGTATCGAAGGTGAGTTAGGCATTTTGCCTGGTCATACTCCTCTCATCACATTGATTCGTCCCGGACTCGTCAGAATCCGCAAAGAAGGTCAAGAAGGTGAGGATGAGTTCTTTGTAGCCGGCGGCGTATTGGAAGTTCAACCAAATAATGTGATTGTTCTTGCTGACGTCGCTATCCGCAGCAAAGACTTGGATGAGGCCAAAGCTAAAGAAGCTATGGATCGAGCCAAGGAAGCCGCTAAGAATGCTTCAAGCCAGATTGAAGTTGCTAAGCTCGAAGCTGAAATTAGTATGCTTGCAGAACAACTGCGTATCCTTCAGAAGCTCAAGAGATAATTTTCTCAAGCATCAAAAAAACCCTGCCGTAAAAAGCGGGGTTTATTTTTATCTGTTCAGTCTTATATGCAAGACACGGCCTAATAAAATTCTTGTATCACGAGTAACTTTCGGTTACTTTCTTCAGCGGGATTTCTTATAATTACGATACTTCATTATATTTATTAGAAACCTTATAGGAGTTCAAAGTGATCCTAGTCTCTACTGACGGCACAGAATTATCTGACAAAGCAGTTCATACCGCAGCTAAATTGGCTAAGCAGCTGAATACTTCCGTCCTGGGAATTATTGTTGTCAAATCCAAGGGTGCAGAATCTGCAATCAAAGCTCTCGATGATGTCAAAGATGTTTGCGAAAGAGCGGGGACACCTTGCGAAGTAGCTGAGATTATCGGAACTTCTGTTCCGGATTCTATTTTGAAGACAGCTCAAGAAAGAGATGTTCGTTTTATTGTGATGGCCAGCCGTGGCTTAGGAACCCTGGGTTCCCTCTTTATCGGCAGTTCAACTCAGCAGGTTTTGGCTAAGGCTGATCGTCCTGTTTTGGTTGTCCGCTAACCAGCAGCAAATCCAGACATACAAGGACTCCTAAGGAGTCCTTCAGTTTTTTGAGCTAACCTCATACTCTTCCTATTAATTCCGGTTGGAGCCTGTTTCGAATGAGACCAACAAACGATACTTTTTTAAGAGCCTTATTAAAAGAAAAGACTGAATACACTCCTATTTGGCTGATGAGACAGGCTGGCCGCTATCTTCCTGAATATCGCGCAACAAGAGCAGAGGCAGGCAGCTTTATGGATTTGGCAATGAATCCACATTATGCTTGTGAGGTTACATTGCAGCCGGTTGAAAGATATCCGCTCGACGCTGCTATTCTGTTTTCTGACATTCTTACAATTCCGGATGCCATGGGCTTAGGTTTAAGTTTTCAAGCCGGAGAGGGCCCGAAGTTTGAAAAAGCCGTAAGAGACGAAGAAACAGTCAATTCCCTATTTGTTCCGGATCCAAGCGGCAAACTCAAATATGTTACGGACGCAGTCGTTGAAATCAAGAAAGCATTAAATAACCGCATTCCTCTCATCGGCTTCTCTGGCAGCCCGTTCACTTTGGCATGTTACATGGTTGAAGGCGGAAGCTCTTCTTCTTTCCAGAACGTTAAGAAGATGATGTATCAGCGACCAGATCTTTTCCATAAGATTTTGGAAACCAACGCTCAGGCGGTTGCGGCCTACTTAAACGCTCAAATAGAGGCCGGAGTTAATGCAGTTATGGTATTTGATACCTGGGGCGGTTCTTTGGCTCATAGACAATATCAAGAGTTCTCCTTGGCTTATATGAAGAAGGTCGTTGACAGCCTGATCAAAGAGCGAGACGGAGAAAGAATTCCTTCTATTGTATTTACTAAGGGTTCTGCACCTTGGGTAACCGACATCGCTTCCATCGGAGCTAATGCTATGGGCCTTGATTGGACTGTCAGCTTAGGCGAAGTCCGAAAACTAGTTCAGGATAAAGTTGCCCTCCAAGGAAATCTTGATCCTTCCGTCCTCTTTGCTGACGAAAAAGTTATCAGAGAGCAGGCTCGCGCCGTGATTGATGATTTCGGCATGGTTGGTAACGGAGGCCACGTATTCAACTTAGGACACGGCATTGATAAGACAACTCCGCCGGAAAATGTTCAGTATCTTGTTGATGAAGTTCACAACTACAGTAAGAAATATCATCTCTAAAAAATAACTCCTTGAAGATAAGCCGTTGATAGAGGTAGTGTAGGCTACCTCTTCAACGGCTTTTTCGAAAGTCCAATTCTTTTAACGAGACAAGAGAAGTCTTGCTTGAGGTCGAACTATCTCACCTTATAGTCAAATTTATGGCATTGAGCGCAGTAGTTTTCGGGAGCTTCATGTTGAACATGACAAAGAACACAGTCGCCATTATGAGGAGCATCATGAGGATTTGGTTCCAGTCCTTTGGTTTTACTAATTAATCCACTTTTGTCGTGGCACTTTAGACAATCCGATGTTTCAGGAAATTTTGGATCCTTCATATCCGATCCATGGCAAGTTTGGCAACTAACTCCTTTTTTGACATGGCGGTCAGCTCCGAATTCAGCAGCATTAACTGAAAGGGAAAAGGCTAAAAAGCACAGAGCTGTTAGTTCAAGAAATCTATTCTTTGAAAGCGGCATAGTATGCTGTCCCGGTGTTTCCACCGGAACTTCCATAAATTAAGTTATGAAGCGGCATTACGGCCCGCAATTCGACCATTCACGATACAGTCGGTAACAGCGTTTGAACCCAGACGGACAGCTCCATGTACGCCGCCAGTTGATTCTCCTGCTGCATAAAGTCCGGGAATGACTTTCCCATAATTATCGAGAACCTGAGCTTGCGGATTAGTTAGCAAGCCTCCCATGCAATGGTGGACCTTCGGAGAAAGACGGGTGACAAACCATGGACCTTCGTCTTGAGGCTTCAAATCTTCGTTAACTCGTCTTCCCATCGGATCTTTTTTAGTCTTAATCGAATCATTAACAGCAGCAATAGTTTCCTGCAAATCGACTAAAGGAATGTTGTAAGCCTTAGCCATATCCTCTAATGTCGGGTATTCAAAAAGAACTTTAATTTTCTTCTGCCTTTCGCTCCAACCAGGACGAATGACATTAAACAATTCCATCGTCTTCTTATCACCCACGGATAGGCAGTCGTGCCCTTCGTTCAAGTGAGAAAGGATGGCGTCGCAACGAATCTTGCGATCGGCTAGTTCATTGACGAAGCGTTTGCCCGTTGCTGCGTCAATCCAAAAACCGTAAGCTTGAGTATGACCCGCCCAAGCCCAGCCAATACCGAATCCGGGCTCGTCAGGACTTGTGTAAGGCAGACATTGAATCCAGTCTTGTTGAATTAATTGAGCGCCTAGGTTGGCGGCCTCTCTCCACAATTCTGCAGTGGCTCCCGGCTGGTTAGTTGTTTGAAATGCTTCTCCAAGTTTCGGATCAAACATACTTCGATAAGCTACATCAGCACTGAAACCGCCGTTAGCTAAGATGACGGCTTTCCTTGCTTTGATGTTCTTTGGTTTACCTGAGTTTTCTTTACCAAAGCGGTAATTCTGACGTACGGCTACACCAAGGACTCTGCCTTCAGGATCCACAAAAATCTTGTCAACGATTGTACGAATACGAGGTTTTACTCCTAACTTCTCCAATGCAGCCAACTGTTTGGTGACGATTTCAGAGCCGCGACCATTGATTGTGTACATGCTCCGAGGCACGCTGTGGCCGCCTTCATGTTTAAGAATCGTGTCGCTAAACTTAACTCCAAGTTCATCGACGAGCATACGATAGGCAGGATAGGCCTCTTCGCACATAGCTTTGACTTTGTCCGGATGATTTAATCCTAAACCGGCCTTGATGGTGTCTTTCATCATGAGCTCAGGAGAGTCTTTGATTCCTTTTGATTTTTGGATCTCAGTTCCTGGAACAGCCATGATCCCGCCGTTGATAATGGAGTTTCCTCCTGCAGTTGGCATTTTTTCAAGAATGACGACATCTGCATTTCTTTTCTTGGCCTCGTATGCTGCGGCTAAGCCCGCAAATCCGGAACCAACCACGATAATGTCAGTTTCTTCATCCCAATTTGGAGATTGTGTTTCTTTAGCCTGTGCCTGCACGGTCGTTCCAAAAAAAGCGGAAAGAGCACCGAGTGTTCCGACTTTAGCAAGAGTTCTGCGGTTCATTGAGATTGTCATAGCTTTTCTCCTTGGTTAAGCTTTACTACGAGAAAAATTCTATGAACTCGTCCGAGGGCTAGCCATATAATTTCTATATTTAAATTGTCTTTTCAACAATTTATTTATGATTGCTACAAAAAACATAGCCGCGTGGGAAGTATTGGACTCATTGAGTTCTGGTCAAGGCTTAAAGCAAGCCTCAATTGAGACCGATTTGGACTTAGCTCGATGTACGAGACTTGTTCAGCAATTAGAAGAAAAAACTGGTCTTGTCTTAATAAACCACAAAGAAAGACCTGCAAAATTATCAAAAGCCGGCACAGTTATTCTGCCCGCAGTAAAGGAGCTCCTCTCCTCCTATAAAAAGCTGGAAGAAGCTGTAGAGGCGGCTAGAAATGAGAAGATAGACCTCAAGGTTAGTATTCCTATTAACTCACCGCGCAACACAATTTATCCTTTGATTAAAGCGTGTGCGAAAGAATACCCGGAAATAAACCTAGAAATTATGGCGGATTGTGATCATGAGGACGTTTTGAGAAAAAAAGTTAAAGCCGCCTACTTACCTTATCGTCCTCCTTCCGAAGGCCTCATTATTTTTACAGTGAATCCATCTTTTATCAATGTGCCATTGGCGTCTTTGGAATATGTGAGAAAGAATGGGATGCCTACTCATCCGAGAGATCTGCTCGAACACGACGTCATTATTCGCTCCGGAAGGCACTATCCTTTGACGAAGATTCTTCAAAAAGGCTCATTAGAGCATCCTCTTGTTTTTAGAAAAATTGCCTTCGCTGGAGATGTTCTTTCAGCGAAGGAAGCTCTTTTGGCCGGCGATGGCATATCAATTGATTTGTCTTTTTCTTCATGTCAAGAAGAGGTTAGTCAAGGTTTATTAGTACCGGTTTTAGGAGGGTGGCATAAAGAACCTTGGGATCTAACAATTGCTGTCGATCGAGATCTTATTCACAACTCTAGAGTGGTTGAATTTTTCCGAGTTTTTGCCGAAGCGGAAGGCAAAGCCTCCCAAGTAAGAGCACGTACAATCGCTGAGATTTTAAAGAAGCATGAAAGAGAATGCCTTGGAATCAATTCGGAGTCAGTGGAGTTTACGGGCTAACAACATTTATCCCAATAAAAACTGTTGCTAAGCGCTAAGGCTTGGCAACAGTCAGTTTATTGTTTAAGAGAGACTAGAGAACGATTTTTGCGAATAAGAAGCCGACAGGAACAGCGGCCACGAGACCTAAAATTCCGGGAATAAAGAACGGATGGTTAATCACAAACGAACCATTCCACTTTCTGTCCATATAAGAACCGGTATCGTCACAAGCGATCGCAAAGGCTGTGGTCGGATACACCGTTGTAATGAACAGGGCAGAGCAGGCAACGAAGCTGGCAAGAATGGTTGCGGCATCGACACCCAAGCTGGCCGCAACGGGAACTAGAAGGGCAGATGTTGCGCCCTGGCTGAATAACAAAGCAGAAACACAGAAGAATGCTACGGCCAGCAAAGCTGGATACTGTTCCAAGAGATGGGTGGCAGAGGTCTTAATTTCCGGAATGTGTGCACCGATAATGGTCGAGGACATCCAGACGATACCGAGAACCACAATCAAGCTTTCCATACCGCCGCCGAATACCGGTGTGTCTTTGATGCCGCTTAGCGGGAATCTGCAGACCCAGTAAGTGACAAGACCGCTCATCAGCATGGCGATGATGATAATGTCACGGCTACCGAGAGTATGGCCGATTTGTGTTTTGAAAAGAAGCATGCCGACGATAAATAAAACGGCAAGTAAGAAGATTCCGACGGACAACTTCGCTTTGGCTGTGGTTGGTTGTTCATCTTTCTGTTTGGACTTCAGAACCACTAAGCCTTCCTTCAGACGCTGCTGGAAGATCGGATCTTTTTCGAGATCAACGCCTTGATAGCTGGAGATAATGACAGCAACGATAGAGCCGGCGATAGCAGCTGGAACGATAACGGCAAGAGCTTGACCGAAAGAAACACCCATTTTTTCAACCACAACGTACATAGCTGCGGTAGCTGCAGAAATAGGAGAAGCAGTAATGGCAATTTGGCTGGCGATAACAGCGCTGGTCAACGGTTGAGAAGGACGGACACCGTTTTCCTTTGCTACCTCTTGAATAACGTTTAAAACGCTCATGGCGGTAAAGCCGGTGCCTCCAAGAACTGTCAAGAGAAAGGTAATAGCCGGAGCGAGGAAGTTGATGTATTTCGGATTCCCGCGCAGAAGCCGTGCGGAAATTTTAACCATGTAATCCATTCCGCCTGCGAGCTGCATACAGCTGATGGCAAAAATCACGGTAAGAATAATAAGAATGACATCAACCGGAATTTCCCCCGGTTTTAAACCCAGGCCGAAAACCGCTATTGCCATCCCTAAGCCGCCGGCCATGCCGACACCTACTCCTCCGAGTTTTGCAGCATATATAATGCAGCCGAATAATATAGCGATTTCAAGATATATCATGGTTTCCTCCAATAAGAGGCCTAATAATCACTTATTTTTTCAAAATTTAACAGATAAGTTCTACCTAATATAGGTATTAATACTTACAAAAATTAGATAATTCTTTCAAATTTCCAAATAGTAATTGGCATGAATAATAATTTTTAGTTATGAGGAGAGAGGTTCCTTCTGAAACCCAAAAAAGCTTTGAAGGACATATAAGGTAACTATTGCAGGCCTTATGAGGCTCTCCTTTTTTCCTATAATTCTTGAAATGTCAGATATTTAGTTCTAGCGGAAGCAATGGATCAGAAGATAATCAAAGTAATCGTCGATACTCCTTTATGGGAGCCTCTCGATTATTTGAATGTGCCTGCTGAGAATCTAAAAGTCGGCGAGAGATGTCTTGTTCCCGTTGGAAGACGAACTTGTGTAGGTATTGTCGTTGGCTTTTCCCATACCAGCAGTTTTCCGCAAGAACGGCTGAAAAACATTATCGGAAGAATTGACGGTCTGTCTCCTCTTAGCGCTAACTGGCTTCGGTTTACTAAATTTGCCTCTAAATATTATCTTTCTCCGTGGGGAGAAACTGCGGTTCCGTCATTGCCGAAGTTTTTTCGGAGACCTCCCGGTCAGCGGCACGATTCTTCCTTGAACAGACTTAGAAAAACCAACTTTGTACTTAGCGGGCCGGATCAAGAACTTCCGGTTCTGAATGAAGAGCAAAAGTATGTTCTGGATAATTTTGTTCAAAACAAGTTTGGGGTAAGCTTGCTTTACGGTATTACCGGGAGCGGCAAGACCGAAGTCTATCTTCGGCTTATCCAAAAGGTTTTTGATAAAGATCCGGAAGCACAGATTCTGCTGATGGTGCCGGAAATCAATTTAACGCCACAGCTTGTGGAGAGAGTAGCCAAAAGATTTCCAAACCATGCTGTCGGCAGCTGGAACTCTAAAATGTCTGAAGGAGAAAAGGCGGCCACTTGGCTTGCAGCTCATGAAGGTCGACTGAATATTTTGGTTGGTACTCGTCTTTCCGTTTTTGCCAGTCTGCCTAAGCTTTCCATGATTCTCATTGATGAGGAGCATGACAGCTCTTATAAGGCACTCGAAGGGGTTCGTTACTCTTCCCGAGATTTGGCCATTAAACGGGCACAGATCGAGAACATTCCGATTCTCTTAGGTTCTGCTACCCCGTCTTTTGAATCGTTCCAAAGAGCTCTTAACGGCGATTATCAGCTCTTCAAAATGACTAAGAGAGCCGTTCAGGAAGCTCATCTTCCGGAATTGGAACTTATCGACATCTCCAAGGATAGAGTAAAAGGTGCGGCTCTATGTGCTCAGGTAAGAGATGAGATTACTAAAACCCTTGAAAAGAAAGAGCAGGTTTTGATTTTCCTTAACCGCAGAGGTTATGCACCGGTGGTGACATGCAACAGCTGCGGATGGGTTTCGACTTGTCCTCACTGTTCAACGTTTGCGGTTTATCACAAGACAACCGGAAACTTGACCTGTCACTACTGCGGATGGACGACGCCTCTTCCTAGGCACTGCCCTAAATGTGGTTCCGTTGAAATTGTGCCGCTAGGCCGCGGAACGCAGAGAGTCGAAGAAGAGATTAAAGAGCTTTGGCCTGACGCAAACGTGATGCGCTTAGACCAAGACAGCACAAGACGCAAAGGGAGCGCTCAGGAAGTACTGGAAAGCGTCCACCAAGGAAAAGTCGATATACTTCTCGGAACTCAGATTGTGGCCAAAGGACACGATTTTAAGAAGGTTTCTTTGGTTGTCATTCTTAATTCCGATCCGGTGTTATTGTCGCCGGACTTTAGGGCAAGAGAAAGACTTTTTTCCGTACTGATGCAAGTTTCCGGCAGAGCCGGAAGAGGAGAGATACCTGGAAAGGTTTTATTGCAGACGCAGTACACGCAAGATCCTCTTTTCCACCATTTAAGCCGGCAGAACTACAGTGACTTTGCGACGGAGGAACTCAATTCAAGGGAGAAGACGAGACTGCCTCCGTTTACCGCACAGGCTTTAGTTATTGCGGAAGGAAAAAAGATTAACGAGGTACTCAAGTACCTTGATGAGGTAAAACAAGCAGCGCTTTCTCTCCAATATCCGGGAATTCACATTTATTCTCCGATTCCACAGTCAATTATGAGGATACAGGATATTGAAAGAGGGCAACTTCTGCTTGAGGCTGATAGTAAGAAAGTAATGCAGGAGTTTTTAGCTGTGTTTGCTCCTATATTGTTCGAAAAAATGAATAGGTTCAACGTTTATATCGACGTTGATCCGCTTAACTGTTGAGAAAAAATTGAAGCGAGAAGATTTTGAAATTATGGCTCCCGTAGGATCATGGGAGTCCTTGTCTGCTGCCATTCAGGGCGGAGCTGATTCTGTTTATTTCGGAGCCGGTGCATTAAATATGCGTTCGGCTTCTTCTAATCAGTTCTCTCCTGATGATTTGAAGGAAATTGCCAGAGTCTGCAAAGACGCCGGCGTGAAGTCATATCTGACGGTTAATACCATCATGTACGATGATGATTTGAAGCTGATGCGTCAATACATCGATACGGCAAAAGAAGCAGATATTTCAGCCATTATTGCCTCTGACGTTGCGGTTATGAATTACTGCAATCAGATTGGAATTCCCGTCCACCTTTCTACTCAGCTGAACATTTCTAATTTGGAAGCTTTAAAGTTTTATGCGCAGTTTGCTGAGGTAGTAGTTTTAGCGAGAGAGCTGAACGTAAAACAAGTTAGACATATTTATGAGGGCATTCAATCTGAAAATATCTGTGGTCCAAACGGAGAGAAAGTCAGGATTGAGATGTTCTGTCACGGTGCACTCTGCATGGCTGTCAGCGGCAAGTGCTATTTGAGTTTGAATACGGTCGGCAGAAGTGCCAACAGAGGCGGATGCATGCAGACCTGCCGCAGAGCTTATATCGTCAAAGATAAAGAAAGAGATGTTGAGCTCGAAATCGATAACCAATACATCATGTCCCCGAAGGATTTGAAGACCATTGGATTCTTGGATCAGATGGTTAAGGCAGGTGTTCGAGTTTTCAAGATTGAAGGGCGTGCCCGCGGTCCCGAATACGTCAGAACAGTTGTTGAGTGCTACAACGAAGCTTTAGAAAGCATTCTGCAAGGTAAATGGAATGAGGAACTGAGCAAATCTTGGGATGACAGGCTCAAGACGGTTTACAACCGCGGCTTCTGGAACGGCTATTATCTTGGTCAGACTCTAGGGGAGTGGAGCAACCGTTACGGTTCTCAAGCGACGGAACGTAAGGTTTACGTTGGTAAGGGAATCAAACATTTTGCTAAACCTGGTATTGCCGAGTTTTTAGTACAGGCTGAAAACATCAAGAAAGGCGAAAAAATGCTGGTTACGGGTCCAACCACCGGAGCTGTTTATTTCAATTTGGAAGAACCTTGGGTTGATCAGAAACAAGTGGATGAAGTCATTAAAGGTCAGCATTTCACATGCAAGGTTCCTGAGAAAATCAGAGAGAATGACAAACTCTACGTTGTCCGCAGCGTTGAGCTGGATAATGTTTTGAAGTAAGACTTACGCTTTTTAGAATTACAAAAACGGCTGTTCTTAATTTTTCTCCCTTGACAGAAGAGAACAGCTGTTTTTAACATCTAATAACTTAGCACTTATACAGGAAGTGAATACTTGCTAGCACTTTAGAGATTCAGATCCAAAAGTCTGTACTCCTTTCATATTCCAAGTTGGTTCTCTTGCTTAAAAGGTGAAAGATTTGTAGATAGACGTTTGCGAAAGCCTCTTCTGGCAATTAGAATGACACTTTCTTGCACCTGTAGCTCACTTGGATAGAGTACTGCCCTCCGAAGGCAGGGGTAGTGGGTTCGATTCCCGCCAGGTGCGCCATAGTACTTTTTCTTAAATACTTTCTATGCCTTCATGTGGCCACATAAGTCTTGGTTACCAAGGGGCGTATCCAATTTTTTTAAAACTTAAAACGGCCATAAGAAGCTTTAAGACTCCGCAAATAGATTTCTAGCATGGTACACAAAGTGGTACACTTCAGGTAAATTTTTAAATGCGTTCTACTTCCATGGCTAAACTAAGAGTAGCCGACCTTCTCAAATCCCCTGACGGTTTTTATGTTGGCGAAAACGGTTTGTATCTATATGTAAGAGGAAGCTCCAGAACATGGCTTTACCGAAGCCTGCCTTGGTAGCATCCTTGTACGTCTTAGATTCTGTAATCTTTTCTCTAAGCTCCCATCCCGTACATATTCTTGTCTAGCGGAACATATCTCGAAAAACATAAAACCGCGCAACTGACAGACTGGTTATCGGATAACCTTGCTTGATGAAAGAAATTTGAGTAACAGTTTTCATTTAGTTGGCCGCGCCCTAGAAAAATGCCTGATATCTGGCCGCGGGTTTTCTATAGAAGTACAAAAGAGATTACCCATAAGTTTTGCATACTTATTTTTTATAATTCTTAGACCAAGTACTTTTAGGCGTTTAGTTTTTTTTATAAGAAGGTTCTGACGAAGTCATGCTGTCAACGTTACTCACTATCGCAGGGGTACATATTATTGCTCTTGCTTCTCCTGGTCCCGATACTTTCATTGTCATGCAAACTGCTGCAAGTAAGTCTAGAAAAGAAGCCATGATGTGTGTTGTAGGGATTACTGTTGGAGTTGCGGTTTGGGCTGCTGTGTCTTTGTTGGGCCTGCAGTGGCTTTTTGATCAGTTTGCGTGGCTTCATAAGACCATTATGCTAATGGGCGGCATTTATTTGGGCTGGATGGGATTCAAGATTTTAAAGAGTTCATTAAAGGCCTCAACTTCAGCAGCAGGAGATTCTCCACTTGGCACTCAAGAGGCTAAGTCAAAGTCATTTCTGACGGGATTATTTACCAACCTTGCTAACGCGAAGGCTCTTGTGTACTTCAGCTCAGTTTTTGCTTTATTTATCAAGCCTGATATGGAGTGGACTCAGAGTCTCCCAATTTTCCTTTTAGTTATCGCGGAGACTTTCTTATGGTTTTCTTTTGTAGGTCTGTTAATCGGACTGCCCAAACCTAAGCGGATTTATCAAAGGGCCGGAAAATGGATTGACGGAGCATGTGGCGCAATATTTGGAGTATTCGGTGGCGGTCTAATTTACAGCGCCTTAAAAGAATAACCTCTTCGTTAAAACTTTTGGACTCAGAGGCTGCTGACAAATGGTTGGCAGGCTCTGTGCATTTAAGCAGAACTGGCACAAGTCTCTACTTGACTCGCTTGGCTGCACTGGACGTTACAAAAACTAAAAAGAGAGAAATCTGAAGAGTCGCCCTGCTTTTCTTTGGGAAAGGAAAAAAGGCTGCTGGAACGGTTTATAAGCAGCCTTTTGACTTTTGCGATGTTTGATTGTTGTCTATTTAGTGCCGTTGAGCTTCAGAAGGCAGCCTTTAAAGATATCGAATGCAGTTTCCATACCTTTTTCGTCAAAATCAAATTCTCTCTGGTGATGCGCTGCAGTTCTGTCTGCTCCGACAACAAAGAACTCTGTTTTCCCGCCTCTAGCGCGTACTCGAGAGGCAAGAAGTGTGAAGTCTTCTGAGCATCCAATCTTCTTCCGTTCAACGACTTTATGGCAAGATGGCACTGATTTGGCAACTTCGGCCACGAGCGAAGCTAACTCATCATCATTTCTGAGTTCTCCGCCTTCACCTACTTTTTCAATTTCGTATTGAACATCGTAAGCAAGGGCGGTACCTTTGACGATTCTGCATGCTTGATCAACCATGAAATTATTGATTTCATCGCTCTCTCCGCGGACTTCCATCTGAATAGTTGCATGGACCGGGATGACGTTTCTGCATTCGCCAGCCTTCATTAGCCCGACATTAATGCAGCCCAGTCCTTTGCCATGACGTGCCATTCCTAAAAGTTCACTTACAGTGGTGCATGCGCAGGCAAGAGCATTCCGGCCGAGGTGAGGACTCATCGTTGGATGGGCAGGAGCTCCTTTGAGATGTATGTCGAGCTTGGTCGTGGAGAGCAGACCGGTAGGATAAACACAGACTTCACCCGTCGGACACATCATTGCAAGATGAGCCCCTAATAGATACTGGACGTCATCAAGCAGTCCGCTGGCAGACTGTGCGGCGCCCCCTCTTACACCTTCTTCTGCAGGTTGGAAAATAAGCTTAACTCTGCCGGTTAGCTTGTCTTGGTTTTCTATTATCCAGTGGGCAAGATTTAAGCCAATAGATGTATGGCCGTCGTGACCGCATGAGTGCATTTCTCCCGGATGACATGAACGGAATTTTTCCTTATTCGGCAAATGTTCTTCCTTGTCGGTCTCTTCAACACCTACACAGTCAATATCAAAGCGTAAGGCTGTGACAGGGCCCGGTCTGCCGGTGTCAAATTCTGCTATGCAGCCTGTGTATCCTTGCATTCTTTCTAAGGTTTCTTCCCTGACTCCCGAGTCGCGGGCTCTTTGAATGCTTTTTTCTACGAAAACCGGATCCCTGCCCATCACCTGATCTAAGCCAACTTGTTGGATTCCTGTATGAAGAGTCCAGCCTAAAGGATCGAGTGTTTCTATAATTTTTGCTGTCGTTTTGAATTCTCCCCAACCCATTTCCGGAATTTTGTGGAGTTCGCGACGAATTCGAACCAAATTTTCTTGATAGTTCATTGAAGTTCTCCTCTAAACCATAGTTAAGGCTACAAAGATGACAGCTATGAGCATTGGGAGCCAAAGCCGTTTCGTTAAATCAATAGGATTAATTGATGCTAAGCCGCAAATAACGATTGCAACGCCTGAGATAGGACTCATCGTTCTGCCTAAGGCTCCGGAAAGTGCCGCCATCATTCCAAGCGTGGGAATTTCCATTCCGAATTCTTGTGCGTGAGGTGTAACTGCTTCGTTGAAAGCAAATGCAGCTGCGTCTCCGGAGCCTGTAATGACTCCCATTACAAATGGACCGATTGAGCCGCCCCAGCGAGCAATTTCATTGGATTGTTTAAGTACATTGATGAAAGCATCAATAAGACCGCATGTCTTTAGGCCTGCCGCGAAAACGCCTGCGGAAATGATGATGCCTAAAACTTGGCCATAGCCTTTTCCCATCCCTGTGAAGAAATTCTTTGAAAAGGTTTGAGGATTGACTCTAGAAACTATCAGAGTGTAGATGGCGCCGATAACCATCGCTTGGGCAACCCCAGTTTTTAATGATGGGATCCATAAGTTGCCGATGACCAGAATAGCAACCGGAATTAAAGGCGCCAAGGCTTTAAAGAGACTTATTTCTTGAATCGAAGTTCCTTCTTCAACCAACTTTTGTTCTTGGGTGCTGTCAGCTCCATAATCTTTCATAATCCAGCACATGACGGTCACGCCGATGACTGCAATTGCGCCGCATACCAGCGTGTAATTCATGTGGACGCCTATGGTCTGCATGACGCTTAAGCCTGAGATCTTCGCAACATAAGCATTGTGAGAGAGGCCCGGTGAGAGCATCGAACCAAAGGTTCCCGCTAAGATTGCTGCACCGGCGGCCTGAGGGGAAACTTTTGCTCTCAAGAGAAGTGGAATTAGAGTAGGACCAACCGCAGCCGCACACCCTGCAGCAGAAGGAATTGCAATGCAGATGAAGTATGTAAGGGCAGTCGTGGCCGGGACCAGAAGGAAGCCAAATTTTGAAAGAGGTGCAGATAAAAGTTTAACTAAATGGACATCACACTCTGTCATCTGAATGACCATGGCGAAACCCATTGAGGAGCAGATAGCAAGAATCAGGCCATTATTGGTCATCGACTTTGCAAATGCATCTAGCGCTCCCATGGGCTGTAAAGAGATACAGGCCAAGAATAAACCTGCTGTTATTAATACGAGCTTAGTCTCATATCGTTTGATTAATGCCCAAACAGTAACGAGGACGACAGCTATTCCAATCCAAGCAGTGATTGACATAGATTTCTCCTTAAGATTTTATAAATTGAATTTTTAGCTTCTGCGTGGATTTCGGTAAGGCCAAAATATGCTACATTGTTTTTGCTATTACGGAACAGAGTATGAAACGCGTTGATTTCATTGAAATTCTTTATTCATTTTTATGTTTGGAAAAACATAGAAACTTTCAGTCAGCTGCTGAAGAGCTGAATGTTTCGAAATCGACCTTGTCTCGTAGGATGACGATGTTGGAAAAAGAGCTGGGTGAAGTGCTTTTCATCCGAGACTCTACTCCAATCGGATTGACCGAACATGGAACGAAGTTTCTAAGAGATGCGCTGAGTATTAAGCAGAAATACGAATTACTAAACGAACCGACAGAGAGCTCGTCAGTAAGTCCAAAAGGAACTGTCTATATATCGGCACCTAGCGCAATTGGGAACGGCCTTTTAATTGGGTGGATAAAACAATTTCAGAACATCTACCCGGAAATTATTATTGATTTAACCCTGACGCTTGGCCCAGTAAGAATTCTTGCGCCGGAGTGCGATATTCGAATCAACCACGGCTTGTTTCCTTGCGAACGAGTTCTTGTAAGGCCGTTAGGAAGCATGCTTCGAACTATGGTAGCTTCCGAAAAATATCTTTCTGAAAAAGGACTGCCAAAAACTCCTTTCGATCTGGAACAACATAATTTGTTAGGCGGAAATGACTTGATCGCAGATTCAAAGCTTGTTTTGCGATCAAAAAACGAAGTGGTAACCGTTCCATATTTTCCAAGACTCAGGTTGAAAGATCATGTGGCAGCCCGCACGGCCGCAATATGCGGACTAGGAATTTCTGTACATGCATTTCAATACGATACCTGGGAATATGTGAAGAGAGGACAACTATGTGAAGTGCTTCCGGAATGGACACCTGAGCCAAGCCCGGTGTCTCTCCTGCTTCCTCAGAATAAAACCTTATCTTCGGCTTCACGGACTTTAGCGGATTTTATAGAGGAGAGATGGAAGTCCCATCCTCATTTGACACATGCCTAAGAAAAGAACAACGATTATCCAGTGGCGCTGCTTTACAGAGGCAGTAAACTGCGGAAGTATGCTGAAGGCCTCAGAGATTCTTCAGATGGAGGTTTCGGAAGTTAGCCAACAAATCAAAGTATTAGAAGAAACCTTAGGAGAGACTCTGCTGGAAAGAAATCAACGAGGAGTTCGTCCAACGTGGGCCGGCCAAAAGAGGTTAAATGCGGCTAAAGAACTCATTCGTTTGATCGAAGAAGTCTTTCGAAAAAAGACGGCTAAAAGGACAAGTTTGCGAGTTGCAGTGCCGGTTTCCATTGGAAGATTGTTTTTAGATTGGATTGGACAATTCGAAAAGGAATTGGGCGAGAGCGCCTCTATTGAAGTTATCCAGTTTGTAGAAAACTCACCTTATGATTTATGGAGTTTCGATTTGTTCATCTGCAAAGATACGTTGCCCAATGAAAGAATCATTGCGCGGACATTGGGAGGAGTCGAAAGAGTCATCTGTGCCTCTCCGAGCCTCTTTAAGAACGGAGGGCTTCCGAAATTTCCTGAAGAGCTTTTGGAATTCCCTTTGGCCATGAGACAAGGAAAAGAAGAGTTGCTGAGTACGAATACTGAAAAAATGCGAATTAAAACAAGTCCTCAATTTTTGGTTAACTCTTCTTCGGCTTTAATTGACACGGCTGTTTTAGGTCATGCCATAGCGGTTGGGGTTCCTCTGTGGGCAATCAAAGAAGAATTGGCTACCGGAAAATTGCTCAGAATTCTACCGGAGTGGAAGTTGGAGCCAGCGGTGGTTTGGGCTGTATGGAAACCGCAGGAAGGCAAAAATCCAATGACGAAGAAGTTGTATTCGTATTTTCAGGAACGCTGGAGAACGGAGCCCGGATTAATAAACGATGCTACAGAAAATCTCCAATCTACCTACACTGGTTTTCATTGAGTTACCTATCTAGACAAAGTTACTTTGAATGTGCGTGATATGGGCAATTTTGGTACGCGAAATAATATTAAAATTCGCAAATCAACTATTAAGGAACCGCTGTGAAGTTACCTACAAATATTGAGTTTCACAATAAATCGAAGATTATGAATATCTCCTATCCTGACGGAGATTACGAACTGACATATGAATTCCTGCGCGTTTTTTCTCCTTCCGCAGATGTTCAAGGACATACTCCGGATCAAGCAAAACTTCAGGTCGGGAAGCGTGACGTGACTATTGTCGACGTTGCTCCGGTTGGAGAATACGCTCTGAAATTAACTTTCTCCGACGGCCACGATTCCGGCATCTACAGCTGGGAATGGTTGGAAGATCTCGGTAAAAATAAAGAAGCTCTCTGGGCAGCTTACCTCGAAGATCTGAAGGAAGCAGGTGCCAGCCGCGACCCTAATGATCCGGCTAATGAACCATTCAAGGAAAAACCAAAATCTAAGTGCTCAGGCCATTAATCGATGAATAAAGAAGTTAACAGCCAAATGCCGGATAAAAAAACAAACGAACACTTGACGGATTTTGGCTATCAGACCATCCCTGAAGAGGAAAAAGAGAGTCACGTAAAAGAAGTTTTCGACGAAGTGGCCCCTAAGTACGACATCATGAATGACGTACTTTCCTTCGGCATGCATAGACTGTGGAAAAAATATACCGTTGACAAAGCTGCCGTTAAACCCGGCATGAATGTTCTCGATATTGCCGGAGGAACCGGAGATCTCTCAATTGCTATGGCCGATAAAATCGGTGACGGCAAGCTTTGGCTTACCGATATTAATCTTAGTATGCTGAGAATCGGCAAGAAACGCATGAAGGAACATCATTTCGACGCTTACTACACGACTTGCGATGCAGAGGCTCTTCCGTTTCCTGATGATTATTTTGACGTTATTACCGTCGCCTTCGGTTTGCGCAATATGACCCACAAAGACAGAGCATTAAAAGAAATGCTCAGAGTGTGTAAACCCGGTGGAAAAGTGATGGTTCTAGAGTTCTCTAAACCGGACAAGTGGCTTGCCCCGTTTTACGATTTTTATTCTTTTAAATTAATGCCTTGGATTGCGGCTAAGATCACCGGGAAGGCTGAAAATTATCGTTACCTGGTTGAGTCCATCCGCATGCACCCCGATCAGCTCACTCTTGCTACAATCATGCAAAATGTCGGGATGAAAAATGTCTCCTGGACAAATTTAACTTTTGGAATTACAGCTCTCCATATTGGATATAAAGAAAAATCTTAATAAAGGAAATGGAATGAAAAAATTTCTTGCTGCTCTTCTGATTGGCCTCTCTCTGGTCACATTTACGCTGGATGCGTCAGCAGCTCGTCTTGGCGGCGGTGCAAGCTTCGGCCGTTCTATGTCCGTACCTAAAGCCTCCCCGTCTTTCCCAAAGGCAGCTCCTTCCACAGCAAAACGTCCGTCAGCTGCACCTGCAGCCGGTGCAGCCGCAGCGGCTAAATCCGGCGGTCTCGGACGCAGCCTCTTAATCGGTGCTGCTACAGCTCTCGGCTTCATGGCTCTTGCTAATATGCTTGGCCTTGGTGAAGGCTTTGCCCAGATTCTCATGTTCTTGGCTTTGGCTGCGCTTGCTCTCTTCGCCTTCAGATTCTTTGCCGCGAAGAAAGCCGCTTCCTCTGCAGGCAATTCGTCGCAGAATTCAACAAACATTTTCCAACGACCCTCCCAGCCTGAACCTTATTCGGCTCCGGAGCCAATGCAGAAAGAAGCTTCTAATCCGTTCTCCGGAATGGCTTCAAGACCGGGTTCCGCTATGGATGAGTTCTCTGATTCTCCTTCCACAGGCGCTCAGAGCTCTGACTCTTCTTTTGAAGTTCCTGCAGAATTCGACAAAGAGGCTTTCCTCCAGATGTCTACTTCTTACTTCAAGATGCTCCAAGGTGCTTGGGACAGCGGCGATATGGACAATCTGTCTAATTACTGTACGGACGATATGTTCATTGAACTGACCCACAGACGTCGTGAGATTAAGGGTGCTAACGTCACAATGATCCTGTCCTTGACACCTTCTCTGGCTGGTTTCGAAACAACTCCGACAGAGTACGTTGCCTCTGTTCTCTTTGAAGGCAAACTCAATGAAAACGGCGAGCCGACAGATGTCAAAGAAATTTGGAACCTTGTCAAACCTCGCGAAGGTAAATCCGGTTGGCTGTTAGCCGGTATTGAACAGGCCGAATAACAGCCTCTAAGAAAAATAAATTTTTGCAGCCCACATTCAAATTTGGATGTGGGTTTCGTTTTTTTCGCAACAGACTCTCTCGCTTTTATGAACGTTGGGTAATTATTGGTTTGAATCCGGCGTTTTTAAATTAAAATTAATCAATTAAACCTAAGTTTTTTTCTCCTGTCGATTAAAGCCGGCAGTTTCCGTTTTTTAAGGAAAAACAAAACTAATGAAATTAGCGATTTTTGTTGGTTTGTACTTGTTGTGTACTGTCGGCATCGGTTTGTATGCTGCGACTCGTGTTAAGAGCACAAGTGACTATGCGTTAGCAGGACGCTCCCTTCCCTTGATTATGGTGGTCACCGCTACATTTGCCACCTGGTTTGGAAGCGAATCTGTATTGGGAACTCCCGGTCAGTTTATTAAAAATGGTCTGGAGGGAGTCGTTGAAGAGCCTGTCGGATCCAGTATGGCCTTGATTCTGGTCGGCGTCTTCTTTGCGAGAAAGCTCTATAAGATGAGCCTGCTGACGGTGGGCGACTTTTATAGACGTCGGTATGGGGTCTCGGTGGAACTTGTCTGTTCCATCTTCGTTGTGCTCTCCTACCTTGGCTGGGTTGCGGCGCAAGTTGCAGCTTTGGGTCTGGTTATGCACATCCTGACCGAAGGCTATATCAGCGTGAGCGTGGCAATGATTATTGGAACAATCGTGGTGCTCATCTACACGGTTTTCGGCGGTATGTGGTCTGTGGCTCTTACCGATTTCTTCCAGATGATCATTATCGTAATTGGTTTGACTCTGGTGGCGGTTTTCGCTTCCAGCATGGCTGGCGGCGTCCAGAACGTCACAAATTATGCCGTGGATCACGATTTGTTCAGGTTCTTTCCGGAGAATTCCGTAAAGGGCTGGCTCTTCTGGATTTCGGCTGCGATCACAATGATGATTGGCTCTATTCCGCAACAGGACGTGTTCCAGCGTGTCATGTCTGCGAAGACTGCAAGAATTGCGTGTATCGGCCCAATCATCGGCGGATCTTTCTATCTGGTTTTTGCTGCAATTCCAATGTTTATTGTTGTTGCAGCTTCCGTTGCGGTTCCTGATATGGCTGCCGGACTGATGAATACCGATCCCCAAGAGATTCTGCCGACCTTCATCAAAGAACACATGCCGCTGTGGTTGAGAATTCTGTTCTTCGGTGCCGTTCTTTCCGCCGTGATGTCCACAGCCTCAGCAACTATGCTCGCTCCGACTACCACTTTCGTGGAAAACGTTTTAAGAAATATTATCCCGTTGAGCGACAAGAGAGAGTTAAAGGCTATGAGAATCTCCTTGATTATCTTTGCCTTGGGTGTTTTGGCATACTCTCTCTCCATGGAAGGCACACCAATTTATGAATTAGCTGCGATGGCTTATCAGTTCCCGGTTATCGGGGCTTTCTGGCCGCTGACTTTAGGTTTGTATTGGAAGCGTTCCACAACCTTCGGGTGCTGGTTCTCTATCTTTGTCGGCACTGTGGTTTGGTCTTACTTAACCTTTACCACGATGGGAGAAGAAATACCTGCATTGCTCGGCGGTTTTGTCGCTGCCGGTTTGGCACAGGTTGTTGGTTCCCTTATCCCGATGAAGATGAATAGAGACTGTGTGAAGAACTGGGAAGACAACAAAGACAAATATCTGTATGACGCTGCTGCGTAAGAAGGAAAATCAATGAATGTAGTTATCTTAGCCGCCGGCAAAGGCAAGAGAATGAATTCTTTTTTGCCTAAGGTTCTGCAAAGACTAGGCAATAAGCCAATGCTGGAATGGGTTTTAGATTCTGCCGAGACTCTTTTACAAGGGCAATCTCCTGTTGTTGTAATTGGTCACGGTGCGGAACAGGTAAAAGAATACTTTGCCGATCGTCTCGTTAAGTTTGCACTTCAGGCCGAGCAGAAAGGAACCGCTCACGCCGTTGCCCAAGCAATTCCAAGCCTGGAAAACAATGAATCCGTATTAGTTCTTTACGGAGACGTTCCGCTCATTTCTCCGGCTACTTTGGAAGAATTTTCTAGACAGGCCGGAGACGAAGTGGGATTACTGACTGTTGAGCTTGATAATCCGACAGGTTACGGCAGAATTCTTAGAGATGAGACTGGTGAGGTCGTCGGTATCGTTGAAGAAAAAGATGCCTCAGAAGAGCAGCGAAAGATCAAAGAAGTCAATACCGGCATCATGATTATCCCGGGAGATAAGATCAAGGGGTGGCTGTCTCAAGTGGGATGCGCCAACAAGCAAAACGAATACTACCTAACGGACTTAATCGGCTTTGCAGCTAAAGAAGGCGTCAAGATTCATACTCTCAAGACAAAAGATCATTGGGAAGTGGAGGGAGTCAACGACAAGACGCAGCTTCAACGTCTCGAAAGAGCTTTGCAGAGAAAACAGGCCGCGAAGTTAATGGCTCAAGGTGCTGGCTTGGCCGATGCTGAACGGATTGATATCAGAGGTTCTTTGACATGCGGAAAAGACGTTTTTATCGATGTCGGCTGTGTGTTTGAAGGGGATGTAGTACTCGAAGACAATGTCCGGATCGGACCCTACTGTGTCATTCGCTCTACAAAAATCTGCGCAGGTACAGTCGTAGACGCATTTTCACACTTTGATAAAGCGGTGGTCGGAGAATCTGCGAAGATTGGTCCGTTCGCACGTCTTAGACCAGGTGCAGAACTGTCCGAACAGGTTCATGTAGGCAACTTCGTGGAGATTAAGAAGAGCGTCATCGGTAAGGGAAGCAAGGTTAATCATCTTTCCTATATCGGCGACTGCGATATGGGTTCTAACGTCAATATCGGTGCAGGGACCATTACATGCAATTATGATGGCGTTAATAAATTCCGCACTGTCATTGAAGATGACTGTTTCATCGGCAGCGACACTCAATTAGTAGCGCCGGTAACGGTTCATAAACACTCTACTGTAGGCGCCGGAGCCACAGTGACCAGAGATGTGCCGGAAGATTGTTTATTTGTCCGCAGAGCGAAGCCTGTGACAATTCCAGGTTGGCCGAGACCAACCAAAAAATAAAGATTTGGAGAGTTAAAGAATATGTGCGGTATTGTCGCAGCAAGCAGTAATAGAGATGTCGTTCCAATTCTCACGGAGGGATTGAGACGTTTAGAGTATCGCGGCTATGACTCCTGCGGTATTGCTATTGTTGACGAGGGTAAGCTTAAAAGAACCCGTACGGTAAAAAGAGTCAATGCGCTGATTGAACAGACCAAGATTGAAAGTCTTAGCGGTCTTACCGGTATTGCTCACACTCGATGGGCAACTCATGGAGCACCGGAAATCTGCAATACCCATCCTCATTTTTCTCACAATATGATGGCTGTAGTTCATAACGGCATCATTGAGAACTATGAAGAAATCAGAGAAGAACTGATCGAAAAAGGATATGAATTCTTAAGTCAGACAGATACTGAAGTTATCGTTCACTTAGTTCATAGCCTTTACGAGGGAGACCTCCTTAAAGCCGTTGAAAAGGCTGTACAGCGTCTTAGAGGTGCTTATGCCATCGCCCTGACTTGCATTAACGAGCCCAACCGCGTGGTTGCTACGAAGAAAGCTGCTCCGTTAGTGGCCGCTCTAGGAGAAGGTGAAAACTTTGTTGCCTCTGACCCAATCGCATTGGCAGGTGTGACAGACAAGTTTATTTATCTTGAAGACGGTGATGTAGTTGACGTTACTCCGGAAAAAGTCGCCATTTGGCATAAAGAGGGAGAGGAATACAAAACCATCGAACGTCCGGTTTCCATCATTCATGAGTTTTCTTCTGAAATTTCTCTCGGCAACTACAACCACTACATGCAGAAAGAAATTTTTGAACAGCCGAGAGCTATTGCCGATACTTTAGAAGGCGTGCAAGGTATTACCGGTGCTATTTTCGGCTTTGAAGCTCCGGAAATGTTCAAGAGACTCAAGAGGGTTTTGATTATTGCCTGCGGCACCAGCTATTACGCCGGCATGATCGGAAAGTATTGGATTGAATCTATTGCAAAGGTTCCTGTTGACGTTGAAATCGCCAGCGAGTACCGCTATAGAGAGTCAGTTCCAGATCCGGACACACTTGTGCTGACTATCTCTCAGTCCGGAGAGACGGCAGATACGCTTGCTGCTTTGAGACATGCTCAAGATCTCGGCATGGATATGACTATGACCATCTGCAATGTAGCCACGAGCGCAATGGTCAAGGAAACGAAGGCTCACTACATTACCAGAGCCGGGGTTGAAATCGGCGTCGCTTCTACAAAGGCTTTCACTACTCAGCTGGCAGCTCTTTATTTGTTGGCTCTTGCCATTTGCAAGGAAAAAGGCAGACTTACTCCGGAAAGAGAAGAGCAAGCCATTAGAGAGTTGCGTCATTTGCCGAAGAGTATGGATGTTGTTCTTAAACAAGAACCAGAAATTAAGAAGTGGGCTGAGCTTTTTGCTGACAAGAACAATGCATTGTTCCTCGGCCGCGGCGCTCATTACCCAATTGCCTTGGAAGGAGCTCTCAAGCTCAAAGAAATCAGCTACATCCACGCTGAAGGATATCCTGCAGGTGAATTAAAGCACGGACCTTTAGCTTTAGTAGACGGTAATATGCCTGTCGTTACTGTTGCACCGAACGACGAATTGATTGAGAAGCTAAAGAGCAATATGCAGGAAGTCAGAGCCAGAAAAGGGGTGCTCTTTGTATTCTCTGATGCTGACTCTAATATCGAGCCATCCGACGGAATCCATGTGATAAAGCTGCCGGAAAACTACGGTGACTTATCTCCGATTCTTCATGTCCTTCCTTTGCAGCTTCTTGCTTACCATACCGCATTAGTAAGAGGTACCGACGTCGATAAGCCAAGGAACCTTGCTAAGAGCGTTACTGTTGAATAATGCTTTTATCCGTATAGAGTCAACCAATGACTCTATACGCAGCAACAGATAAGTTTCACCCTCGCAATGTTTATGGGTGATTAATGAATTTGTCTCCACGCAAAATGCAAATGTGTTCTCAAGTGGCCACGTTACCTTTTGGGGGCAGCTCCTTTGAGAGACTTCGCCACGAGGGCCGGAATGGCTAAACTGCAGTCGGCAGATAAGCAAAAACGAGGAGCCAAGATTTTGTCTTGAATCCTCGTTTTAGAAGTAGTTTAGGTTTTTCTAAGAACCAGCCATGAACGTTCTGACGCCGGACCCCATAAATTGAACACCGATACAAATCAGCAAGAAACCCATTAACTTAGTGAGTACCTGGGTGCCTGAGGGCCCAAGTTTGCTTGAAATATACTCTGAGCACCGGAGAACAATCCAAGTAATAAAAGCGCAGGCCAGAATAGAGACGCCGGTCATAAAGAAAGCTCCGGCCATATCAATCCAGTTAGGCAATTCCGCAATCTCGGAAGCAATACCGATGACAACGGCGATCGTACCCGGTCCGCTTATTCCCGGCATAGCTAATGGGAAGAAGGAGTAGTCCGTTTTGTCTCTTCTGACAACCGGAGCACCTTGTTGGTCTCTGCTGCCAAACAGCATCTGATAGCCAATCAGACCTACTACAAAGCCGCCGGAGATACGCAGCGCGCCATAGGAGATGCCAAAAAATACCAAGAGAAGGTTGCCGGCCGCAAGGCTGACGAGCATGATTGCTGCCGCGTAATAACATGCCCAGTTTGCTTGCTTTTTGCGCTCAGCAATGGACATGCCTTGGGTCAAACTGATATAGAGAGGGATCTTAGATAGAGGATTTGTAATAACAATCAGTGAGACAAATCCTCCAAACAAATATTGAAGGTACAGAGATTCAACCATGGCTATGGTGTCGCGGGTAGAAACTGATTCTAACTAAAGACCTGAAGTTACGATTCACTGACTATAAAGCAATTAATCCGGTTTTGCACTAATTCTTTTTCTGATATGGGTCTTGATAATTTCAGCACTTTCGGCTACGTCCCGAGCAATCATGGCATCATCTGGCTCAAAGCCCGGAAGGCAGAGAGCTTTCAAATATATGTTGTTCTTCAGCATTTCAATATAAATTCGAGCAATGCCTTTAAGTTCTTCAAAATCAAGAGCAATATGGTTCTCCAGTACTTTGGCAAAACAGCTGTAACTGAGACGAGCCCCTTGCTCGTAATACCATTTGCCGATATCCGGAAATCTAGCACTCTCTGAATAAATAAGTCTGGCTGCGCCGATCGCTCTTCTCGAGAGAATTCCCTTAAGAAATATATTTCCAAAAACAACAAGTTCTTCCTCCCAAGTTCTCTTCTCATCGTACTGTTCAGCGTATTCCGAGTAGAGCTCTTCAACCATAGACTCAAGGGCAGCTAAAAAGAGTCCTTGCTTGGAGCCGTAAGTTTTATAGATCGTTGTTCTGGAACCGCCTGATATTTTCAGAATTTTATCGAGAGACGTTCCCTCATATCCGTTGGCAATGAAGACATCAATCGCCGATTCCAAGATAGCTTTTTGGCGTTGTTTCCCTTTTTTTGTCGGTAATGCTGGCATGAGTTTGTTAAAAATTGATCTCTAAGAATGAACAGTACTACAAAAATTATAAAATATTCTGTACTGTACGATACAGTATTAAAAATTGTTGAGGAAAAAACAAATGAAAAGAAGAGCTCTGTTAGGAACAATAACGGCGGGACTTGTTGCTCCTATGCTTTGTGGGAAAGCATTTGCACAGTCGTCAAACGGTATTAAGTTGGTGATTCCATTTCCTGCCGGCGGTGGCGGAGATGTTTTAGGCAGAAGCCCGTTAGACGCATTGTCCAGAAATCTCGGAAAGGATATTTGGGTTCTCAACAGACCGGGTGCCGGCGGAAATATTGGTACTTCTTACCTTATTGATGAGCCACAGAAAGACGCCAGCTTCGGTTATGTCACCAATGGCATTATGTGCGTCAACCGTTATCTTTATAACAATATGAAGTTTGATCCGCTTACCGATCTGGAACCGGTAGGCCAGATTTCTAAGGTTGGCCTTGTGATGGTGCTTAATACCAAAGCTATTCCAGGCGTCGAGGATTACGAATCCTTGGTTAAATACAGCAAATCTCATCCGGGAGATGTGTTCTTTGCCTCATCCGGTGTCGGCACTACCAGCCATCTGGCGGGGCAGTTCTTTGCTATGCAGACTGGTTGGAACCTGACTCATGTGCCTCACGCCGGCGGTGCAGCTGCCATGGTAGAAGTGTTAGCCGGAAGAATTCCATTCATGATCGATGTGGCAGCTAATGCGTTGCCTCATGTTAAGAAGGGCTCTTTAAAGGCAATCGCCGTCACAACCGGAGAAAGATTAGAGAGCTTGCCGAATATTCCGACCATGAAAGAAATCGGCCTTAAAGATTACGAACTTTGTGCCTGGGATGGTTATGTAGTTCCAAAGGGTGCTCCAAAAGAACTCAAGGATGAGCTTTCTAAGGCTCTGGTAAAGTGCAGAAGCGACCAAAAAGTCATTGAAAGAATCAAGATGCTTGGTGCACAACCGGTTCTGTCTAATGGTGCTGAATTTGCCGAATTCATTAAGAGCGAAGCTCCGAAATGGAAAACCTTGGCCGAGTCGATTTCCCAGGCTAAGTAAGTTTTCGATTTAAATTTTGGAAATGATGAGTTGATCTACATTCCTTAATTGTCCATAAAAAGGTTTCTCACGACATGTTTGAGAAACCTTTTACTGTATTTACGACCTCTTCTAAGGTCGGTCTCTCTACTCCGGGAGAATAGGATTTTGAAGTTCGACCATGTTAATGGATAGGCCTTATATTCACCTTCCTCTAGTCAAGCTATTATTTATCTAAATAACACCCCGTACTTTAAACGTACGGTATTCACAGAAACTTTGTCCTACTATCAAGCTCAGGGAGGAGCCGGTGTCTCAAGCATTTAATGTTTTTCCATGGATACATCCCCGTGCTCCTGAAGAGTTGATCACTTTCTTTAATAAGCATGGTCGGTGGCTGAGGCTGCGAGCGGGACAATCTATTTTTAACGGAGGAGACTACGGCGAGGTTGCATTAATCTTGTCTGGACTAGGGGCCTACTCTTATTCGGACATCTCAGGTGAACCGAGAATTTTTGGTCTGAACTTTTCCGGATGTTTAATGGGAAATATCGATGGAATGACAAGACAAGTTGTCAACGTCATTGATTCTGCAGTTAGAGATACTGAGGTTCGGTATGTAAGCAGCTCTGCGTTTTGTGAGTATCTGGAGGCTCATCCGAAAATCGCAACCAAGCATACTCTTACCATTGTTCATGACCATGAATCGGATCTAGAAGGAGCTTTTGCAAATTACACGCTGCCTTTATCGGGGCGCCTCCAAGTTCTTTGTCGCAGCCTATATGAGGCCGGAGCACAAAGAAAAGAGTTTAATCATGACGCCATTACCGAAGACGGCAGAATTTATGCACCGTTGCCTTATCGATTTACTACCGTTGAGTTCGCTAGGATAGTCGCGGCCCGTCGTCCGTCAGTCTCTTCCATTCTTAATGAATGGAAGAGAACCGGGATTCTCTTGATTCGTGATGGACGAATGTACGTAGAAAGAGATTTTTTAAATGCGATTTACTCGTGGCATGAGAATGGTTCGAATCCGGGCGTACATATCCGTAAATCAAGAAAGAAAGTTAATTCGTCATCTTCCTGACGGATTACAAACACGGTTTATGAGGTGCAGATTAAAGTGTCATCTATCTGACATTAGCGGTCCGTAAGTCAGGGGATAATTTAATTAATAAAAATGATTCACCACCCAACCTAAGGGTCAAAAATGAAAAGAATCTTACTCATCTTGTCATTGGCATTAGCGTTTAATCCCGTACTTGCTGCAGTCGCAGATCAGCATAGTGCAAAAGGAATGGAATGCGCTACATGTCACGGTCCTGAGAAACCTTCCTCAGCAAACATCAGTGAAGAAATCTGCATTAAATGTCATGGCGAAACACCGAATGGAAAGCCATTCAAATTCGAAGGCCATGAAGTTAAAAATATTCATGCCGGCCACTTCGATGCCTATGAATGCATGAAGTGCCATAAAGGACATCAGCCGAGCGTACTCGCCTGCAGCGAATGTCATAAAGGAGGAGCCGACATCAAGGTTCCGTAAATGTTCCGAATTTCTACTAAGTATTAAATACGCTATTTCAAGGAGAAAAAAATGAGCGAAAAATTAAATATTTCCCGTCGTGCATTTATGAAGACATCAGCAGCGATGGCAACCGCAGCAGTCTCTTCAACAATTGCTCATGCCGGCGATATTCCTGCCAAATGGCAAGAACCCAAATGCACGGGTTGGAGCTGGGAAAAACCTGCACCGGAAATTGCTCCTGATCAAATCAAAAAGATAATGAACGTTGACGTCGCTGTTATCGGTGCCGGCTTGGCAGGTTTTGCCGCTGCACTGAGCGCAGCACAGGAAGGCGCTAAGACCGTTGTTATTGAGAAGACACGCAGCTGGTCTGCACGCGGCGGCCATATCACAGGTTTCGGTACACGTTTGCAGAATGAATTGGGCGTTAAGATTGATGCACCTGAAATCGTACGACGTTTGATTTCATGGGGTCAGGGCCGTATGGACGAACGTCTTCTCTGGATGTTTGCACGCAAGTGCGGAGCCTGCGTTGACTGGGCCGAAGAATTGGCTAACAAGAACGGCGCTAAGATGACTCTTTGGGAAGGTTATTACAAAGGACCGACTTACACAGAATTCCCGGTTACTCATTTCTTTTACAACAAAGACGTCAGCCTTGACTATACCTATGGCAACTCCACCGGTATCGGCAACGTCGTAATCATGCCTATCTTCGAAAAAGAACTGAAGGCCTTAGGTGTTGATATCCTTTATCGCACACCTGCAGTTAAGCTGATTCGCGGCGCAGACGGCCGAGTCACCGGCCTTATTTGCGGCAAGCCCGGCAACTATACACAGATCAATGCTTCCAAGGGCGTTATCTTGGCAACAGGCTGCTATGCATCCAATGAAGAGATGCGCAAACGTTGGTCTCCGTATTCTCTCCGCGTAGACGCACAGATTTACTTCCCGACTAAATCCAATACCGGTGACGGCCACATCATGGCAATGCAGGTCGGCGGCGCAATGCAGAGAAATGACGACCATGCAGCAACAGTCCACTTGGAAGCAGGTGCAGCCAGCTACGGCTTCCTGCACGTTAACCAAAACGGCGAACGCTTCAAGAACGAAGACGTTAATACACAGTCCAAGTCCTGCTCTAAAGAATTGCAGCCTCACGGCGTTGCATGGACGGTCTACGATGCAGATTGGCTTGACCAAGTGAAGTCTCAGGTTGACGGCAATATGGCAGGCGGACTGTTCTATGGCCAGATGTGGCAGCCATGGGGCGCCGGTTGGAATAAAGACGTTGAAAAAGCAACTCAAGACCAGCACATCAAAGACGGCAAAGTTGTAGTAGCCAATTCTCTCGACGAACTAGCTCAGAAGATGGGAATTCCGGCTGAAGGTTTGAAGAAGACAGTTGCCCGTTACAACGAATTGTGCGAAAAGGGCGTTGACGAAGACTTCGGTAAGCGCAAAGTCTTAATGACGCCAATCCTCAAGGCACCGTTCTATGCCGGCAAACTTTCCAGCTCCTTATTGGCAATGAGCGGCGGTCTCCATACTGATCCGTCACTGTTGGTCTTGGATGCTAATGACAAACCAATCGAAGGCTTGTATGTTTGCGGTGCAGCAGCCGGCGATTACTTCGGTTCCGGTGACTACCCGACAATCTGCCCGGGTATGAATCATGGCCGCTGCCTTACATTCGGCCGTTTAGCTGGCATTATGGCTGCCGGCGGCGATATTGATAAGTCGGTCAAATCTATGCAGTTTGAAGCTTAATTGACCTTGATTAGTGCTTCACCGAAGAAGCACTAAAAAGAATTTTTCAAAAAGGCTGAGGATGTTTGTTCTTGGCCTTTTTGCAATTGCGATCAAAGATTTTGAGGCTGTGATGGTATGAAGGTGTGACTTCTTTTTTCTCCGGCGCTAGGTTAATTGACTCACACAATGCGATAACTGCGGGATTTGCTTGGAAGTTGTTGTTAATGCTGAGAAAAAAATGTTGACATTTAGACGCCGACTTTTCGAGGAGCGTTCTATCCAATCGATGGAATTGCATGCAAATAACGATTAATATCTTGGTTCTATCAAAAAGGATTGAACAGATGCAGCCTCAATTAGACACTTCTTCACTGCCGAAAATTCCTGAATGGAAAAAGGTAAAAGACTTCGAAGATATCATTTACGAAAAAAGTGATGAAGGCATTGCCAAGATCACGATTAATCGTCCGCAAGTCAGAAACGCTTTCCGTCCTCTGACCGTCAGAGAAATGGAACAGGCTTTGGCCGATGCCAGAGACGATGAAAATGTCGGCGTGATCATTTTGACCGGTCAAGGCAAAGATGCGTTCTGTTCCGGCGGGGACCAGAAGGTTAGAAGCACCGGAGGCTATGTCGGTTCCGACGGTGTACCTCGCTTGAACGTTTTAGATTTCCAAAGACAAATCAGAACCTGTCCGAAACCCGTTATTGCGATGGTTGCAGGATGGTGCGTAGGCGGCGGTCATGTTCTTCACATGATTTGCGACTTGACTATCGTAGCGGACAACGCCAGATTCGGTCAGACAGGTCCTAAGGTCGGCTCTTTTGACGGAGGTTGGGGTGCTTCTTATATGGCCAGAATCGTTGGCCAGAAGAAAGCACGTGAAATTTGGTTCTTGGCCCGCTTCTACGATGCTAAAGAAGCTTTGGACATGGGGTTGGTCAACAAGGTTGTTCCGTACGAAGATCTTGAAGCTGAAACCGTTCAGTGGTGCAGAGAAATTCTTGCCAATTCTCCGCTTGCCATCCGTTGCTTGAAGTCTGCTTTGAATGCTGACTGCGACGGCCAGGCCGGTTTGCAGGAGTTGGCCGGAAATGCGACATTGCTTTTCTACATGACCGAAGAAGGAAAAGAAGGTAAAGAAGCTTTCTTGGAAAAACGCCGTCCTAACTTCAAGAAGTTCCCTCGTCTCCCGTAATCTCTGTTTCATGACACTCGACCTTTTATCTGTTAGGAGAGCAGCAGAGGAGTTCCCACAGCGTTTGGCTATTAGAAGGAGCCTCGCTGAAGGGGGAGACTTGTCTTTTTCTCAACTGGCAGAATTGGTTGGACAACGAATTGCTGAGATTGAACAAGAAGGACGTACCAAGATTTATCCTTTGGTCGTCCATCCTAATACGGATTCCCTGGTTTCCGTTTATGCCCTGTTAGAGTTGCACATTCCGATTCTTGTGCTTCATCCGTCCCTTACCGAGACTGAAAAGCAGAGATTCCTTGCTCAAGTAGACACTTTCACGGATCCGCTTCCGGAAGACACGGCAATTATTGTTTTTACTTCCGGAACAACCGGTAAGCCCAAAGCGACCATTCTGACGAGAAAAGCTCTAATTAGCAGTGCTCAGTCAAGTGCTAAGAATATTCCTTTGGAAGAAGGTGATGTTTGGCAGCTGAGTATTTCACCGGCCCGCATCGGAGGCTTTTCAATAGTCAGCCGCAGTTTGATTGCGCGCACGGCAATTTCTTTTGCGCCTAAATTCTCCGCTAAGGCCTATACGGAGAGCTGGGATAGGGACGGAGTCACTTTGTCGTCTATCGTTCCTACAATGCTGATAAAGGTCCTGGAGGATTGTCCTGATTGGCGTCCGAGTAAAAACTTTAAAACCTTCTTGGTTGGGGGAGCCGCTACTTCTGACAAAGCACGAAAACTGGCTTTTGAACGCCATCTTCCTCTCGTGATGACTTACGGCATGACTGAGACCGCAAGTAACGTCGTCAGTACGCCTTTTGAGATGAGATACTCCATCACCAAAGGCAACGGCAAAATCAATCCCGGGGCCGAGATAAAAATCGTTGACGGCCGGGTATTGATAAGAGGACCGATGCTCCTTGAGGGTTATTGGGGAAGAGAAACTAAGGACGAAAACGGATGGTTTGATTCCGGAGATTTAGGCCACATCGACGAAGAAGGGTATGTCTACGTCAAAGGACGAGCAAAAGACGTTATTCTTTCCGGCGGAGACAATGTGTATCCGCAGGAAGTTGAAGAGGCACTGGAGAACATTCCGGGTATTAAGCAGGCTTTGGTTCTCGGCAAACCGGACGAAACTTGGGGAGCTATCGTTACAGCACTTCTGGTTCCTGAGAATGAGGCTAGTAAGCCCGAAGCAACGGACATTATTTCTGGTTTGTCCAACGTACTTGCAACCTATAAGTCTCCTAGACTTATTTCTTGGGTTCCGCAGCTCCCTGTCAATGCTTCAGGAAAACTAAACCGCAGGCCGGAGGTTCTTGAAGGGCTGACTTTTGAAGTTCTTCACTACACCTCCAGGAACAAATAAGGCCTGCATTCCACAGGCCTCATCGCTAGCGTATCAGCTTATTTTTTCTCAGTTTCAAGAGGAACCGGAACGAAGATTCTTTGACCTTTTCTGTCAATCAAAAGAGGAATGGAAGCACCGGCTTTTTCCAATACTTTCTTTAAATCGTCAGCGGTCTTAAGCTTCTTGCCGCCTGCGCTGAGAATGATATCTCCGGTTTGAATGCCGGCTTCTGCAGCAGGACCTTCAACGGTATCAACAACAATACCGGAAGAATGCTTTTTCTTTTCCTGATCGTTAAGCGGACGCGTAGAAAGTCCTAAGCGATCAACGGAAGAATTAGACGGTGCTGTGTTCTTGAAGTTAAGTTTGCCATCTACAGGCATTTCATCGACAGTCATCGTTAATTCAGTCGGTTTTCCTTCTCGGAGGACGATAACCTTCACCTTTGAACCCGGCTTGGTTGCGGCGACAGCTTGAGAAAGCTTGGCCATTTCGTCAATCTTCTGGCCGTTGAATTCAATGATGACATCTCCCTCTTTCATACCGGCTTTTTCTGCAGGACCTTTCTCTTCAATCTGAACGACTAAAGCACCTTTTTCGTCCTTTAATCCGAAGCTTTTAGCCAATTCAGGTGTCATCGCTTGCATCATTACGCCGATTCTGCCTCTGGAGACCTTTCCGTCTTTGATTAGCTGGTCTTTGATTTGGATTGCTAAGTCAATAGGAATAGCAAAAGACAAGCCCATGAAGCCGCCCGAGGTGGAGAAGATCTGAGAGTTGATGCCGATGACTTCGCCCTTCATATTGAAGAGCGGACCGCCGGAGTTTCCGGGGTTAACAGCCACGTCAGTCTGAATAAACGGTACGAACTGATCGTCCGGCAGATTACGGCTTTTGGCAGAAACAATGCCGGCTGTGACGGTATTGTCTAAACCAAATGGCGCGCCAATAGCGGCAACCCATTCACCGACTTTAACCTTATCGGAGTTGCCGATTTTGACAGTAGGCAGGTCTTTAGCATCAATCTTGATGACTGCTACGTCCGTCTTTTGATCGCTGCCGATGACTTTAGCCTTGAGTTTTCTTTTATCTGTGAGATGAACGGTGAGCTCATCTGCACCGTCAACAACGTGATGGTTGGTCAGAATATAGCCGTCAGGAGAAATAATGAAGCCTGAACCTTGACCGTGTCTTTCGGGAGTGCCGAAGCCTGGAAAATCATCGCCGAACGGGAAGGGGAAGCCGAATTTTCTTAATTCTTCGAAGGGATCTTGGCCTCTCGGACGTTTGTTCTTGGTAACTTTCTTGGCTTTTTTCAGTGTTTCGATGCTGACGACTGCTTTACCGTTGTCTTCCACTAACTTAGAGAAATCAGGTAAAGCTGCAATGAGTTGAGTCGGAGCGACTTCCTGAGCGTTTGCAGCAGGAATAAGAGTATTTAGAGCCGCTGCTGAGGAAAAAACAAAGGAGAATGCAACAGCAGAAGCAACGAGCGATCTTTTAAGAGAAGTAGAAGTCATAATTATTTTGCTCTTCTAATTTGTAAAAAGTTCTGTCGTTTCATCATCAATAAAATTTCTTAAATTTGGCTTAAAAGAAACCGGCTCTCTGTAAATAATTACATCACTGTTTAATCACATTACTGCTCTAAATGATAAAAAAGAAAATGCTGAAAAAACTGCTCCATGAACTAAAGAAAGGCGGCTTTTTTTACTTCATTAATTTCTTCGGTAAGTTCTATCCTTAAGCATTTGAGTAATCGTTGGCAAGCCTCGGAGAGAGGGTGCCCAGGACGGAACACCAAAATACCAGAAAAATTAATTTTTATCTCAAGAGGTTTGACGACAATCCCAGAATTTAAAAAGTGATGAGCCGCTATCGGACTGACAAGTCCCATCCCAAGGCCTTGTTGGGCCATTACGCAAATAGTTAAGGAATAGGGAGTTTCTGCAACAACTTTTAGAGAGTTAAATCTTTCACCTAAAACCTCTGAGAGTTGTTTTTGAGAGCTATCTTCCGGACTCAAGGAAAGAAAGGGATATTCCAAAAGTTGTTCAATCGTAACTTCTTTTTCTTTTGCGAGGGGATGATTTTGATGCATAACTAAAACCCCTTCTTCTTTAAATAAATGAGAATGTTCTAGTTTTTCATAAGGCATCTCGTCTGCCATTAGTCCAAAATCAGCAAGTCCGGCCGAGACCTGTTCATAGACTTCCTTTGAACTTAACACCTTTAAAGAGAGAAAGATGTTTTCTTTATCCATATTAAAACGCTTAAATACTTTTGGAAGAAAGACATTCCCAAGAGCAGGAAAACTCGCAACAGTAATCGAGCCTTCATTAAGTTGCTTAAGAGAATGAAGTTTATGAGAAAGGGTATCGATGCCAATAAAGTATTTATAAACGTCGACTAAAAAAGCTTTGGCTTCTCTTGTGGGAACTAACCTACCACGAACACGGTGAAAAAG